>WQVT01000237.1 GCA_009785715.1 Acidimicrobiaceae bacterium
CACCGGCGACATCGCCAGGATCGACCGCGAGCACTTCATCAGCCTGACCGACCGATCCAAGGACATCATCAAGTCGGGTGGGGAGTGGATCTCGTCGGTCGAGCTGGAGGTCCTGATCTCCAGCCACCCCGATGTCGCAGAGGCGAGTGTGATCGGCGTGTCCGACACGAAGTGGCAGGAGCGACCGCTGGCGGCCGTGGTGGTGAAAGACGGCCACGCGGTGACCCCGGCCGAGCTGTGCGAATTTCTCAAGGAAAAGGTCCCAACCTGGTGGGTCCCGGAGCGCTGGACCTTCATCGACGCCGTCCCACGGACCTCGGTCGGCAAGTTCGACAAACGTGCCCTGCGCGCCAGCTATGCGCGGGGCGACCTCGACGTGACCCTGGCCTAAGCCCGGGGGCGGGACAGGCGCGCCCGGACGAAGCGGATGAGGTGAAGGGGAATGAGCAGGTAGAGGGCGATCAGGAAGTAGCCGACGACGGCGACGATCGGGACGAAGAGGCCGACCACGACGAGCACGAGGTAGCCGCCGAGCCCGGGACTGAGCCGTTTGGCGAGCAGGGAGACCTCCTCGTCGTCGGCGTCGGGGCGAATGAGCTGCGCGTGGAGGGCGTAACGCCATAGCAGCGAGAGCACGGCCACGGAGATGAGGAGGGTGAGCCCGTAGATGGTGACGGCGACGCGTTCGGCGCCGCTCTTCGTGACGTAGTCGGCGACGAGGCGGGTGGGGAAGGGGAGGAAGGAGATGAGGAGCAGGACGAGGAGGTTGAGCCGCAGGATGGTGGTGTCGGCCCGGTCGAGGTAGTCGGTGATGGCGTTGTGTCCGAGCCAGAGCGCGCCGACGGTCGAGAAGCTGACGACGTAGCCGAGGTAGCCGGGCCATTGGTCGGCGATGGCGGCGAGGAGGTGCCGCTCCGAGTGGGCGGTGGCGGGGACGGTGAGGTCGAGGACGAGGAGGGTGATGGCGACGGCGAAGACGCCGTCGCTGAGCGCTTCGAGCCGTTGGATGGGACGCGTCCGCCGGCGGGGATCCTGGGCGTGTTCACTCACAGCTCAGATACTCGCGGAGGAACGGGCCAGGGGACCGTTACCCGCATTACCCTCCAGACAGGGTTCGGAACTGGAGGCTTCATTGCCATACGATCTGATCATCCGAAACGGCACCGTCGTGGACGGGTCCGGGGGGGCACGCTATCGGGGGGACGTGGCGATCTCGGGCGACCGGATCGCCAGCATCGGCCGCATCGACGAGCGGGGGCGGCGGGAGATCGACGCCGAAGGGCACGTGGTCACGCCTGGCTTCATCGACGGTCACACCCACATGGACGCCCAGCTGTTCTGGGATCCGCTCGGGAAGAGCTCGTGCTGGCATGGCGTGACCTCGGTCGTGATGGGCAACTGTGGCTTCACGCTCGCCCCGTCGTTGCCGGGCAAGCACCGCTATGTCGTCGACAACCTCCAGGAGGCCGAGGAGATCCCGGAGTCGGCGCTGTCACAGGGCATCGACTGGACCTGGGAGACGTTCCCCGAGTTCCTCGATGCGGTCGAGCGGACGTCGAAGGCGATCAACTACGGCGCGCAGATCGGGCACTCCGCGGTGCGTATCTCGGTGATGGAGGAACGTGCATTCGGAGGGAAGGCGACCGGCGACGACATCGCCGATATGCAAAAGGTCCTGCGCGAGGCGCTCGAAGCCGGCGCATTCGGCTTCTCCACATCGATCAGCGACCACCACGTCACTCCCGACGGCCAACCGATCGCCTCCCGTTCGACATCGTGGGAGGAGCTCGGGGCTCTCGTGGGCGTCCTCGGCGAGTTCGGTTCGCGCGTGTTCCAGCTGGCGGTCGACACCGAGCGCGCCGAATCGAGCGACCGTGACCTCGCCCGCACGTTCTACGACCAGTTGCATGCGTTCGCCGTCGCGCGCCGGGTGCCGACGACCTACGGGCTGCGCCGGCAGCACCTGCAGGATCAGCTCGACACGATCGACGCCGTCGCGGCGGACGGCGGCGTGCTGTTCGGGCAGTGCCAGTCGACGTCGGAGACGGTGTGGTCATTCGCGACCACCATGCCCTTCGACGGCCATCCGGCGTGGCAGCCGATCCGTGCCCTGCCGGTCGACGAGCAAGCCGCCCTGCTCCGGGACCCGGACCGACGCGAGATGCTCGTCGCCGCGACGGAGGCGACACATGACCGGGGTGCGTCCCTCGACAGGCTCATTCCGATGCGAGAGGGGTCGCGTCAGACCGTCGGCGAGATCGCTGCATCTCTCGGCACGAGTGCACTCGAGGTACTGATCCGCTGCGCCCTCGAGACCGGGATGAGCACGCCCTTCTGCCGTGCCGAGAATCCTGAACGCGAGAAGGACCTGCTCGTCGCGATGCGCCACCCGCGGACGGTGATGACCTTCGGCGACGCGGGCGCGCACGTGCGGCGGATCTCCGGTGCGGTCCAACAGACGACGCTGCTCAGCCTGTGGGTGCGAGAGCGCCAGGAATTCAGCCTGGAAGAGGCGGTGCGCATGATCACCCTCGACCCCGCGCTCGCCTGGCGGGTTCCCGAGCGAGGCCTG
Source organism: Acidimicrobiaceae bacterium (assembly GCA_009785715.1). Classification (GTDB taxonomy): domain Bacteria; phylum Actinomycetota; class Acidimicrobiia; order Acidimicrobiales; family Palsa-688; genus WQVT01. Next base: position 2,573 of record WQVT01000237.1, read on the forward strand.
CTTCGCGAGGGGATGGTTGCCGACATCAACGTCTTCGACCCCGAAACCGTCGCACCCGGCCTCCCGATGATCGTGCCGACCCTTCCCGGGGGTTTGAACCGGATCGAGAATCGTGCGCTCGGGTTCCGCTCGACGATCGTCGCCGGAGAAGAGGTCTTCGCCTCCGGAGAGCACACGGGGGCATTTCCCGGCTCGCTCATCCGCGGGCCGGTCCCGTCCCAGAAGTAGCAAGGGAGCAATCGGAGTCTCAGCAGGCATGGAAGATTTCGATGTCGTCGTGGTCGGGGCCGGCGTGGCCGGGCTGGTGGCCGGTGCGACGGCCGGCCGCCACGGGCTGGCCGTGGTCGTGGTCGATCAGCTCGGCGTCGGCGGGCAGATCCTCAATGTGGTGTCCGTGGAGGACTTCCCCGGCATCGGGGATGGGATCCCGGGGTACGAGCTGGGACCGCTGCTCCACGCCCAGGCGGAGGCCGCGGGTGCGGCATTCCGGCTCGACACGGTCACCGCGGTCGAGCCGATCGGCGATCGCTTCCTGGCGCGGGGCGGCCAGGACAGCTACGCCGCGCCCGCCCTGATCGTGGCCTGCGGGTCGACGGCCCGGCCGCTCGCGGTGCCCGGTGCGGAGGCCCTGGTCGGACGGGGGGTCTCGCACTGTGCTTCCTGCGACGGGCCGCTCCATGCGGGACGGGACGTCTGCGTCGTCGGGGGTGGCGACTCCGCAGTCCAGGAGGCGATCACCCTGGCGGACCACGCAGCTCACGTCACGGTGGTGTTCGAGGATCCCGAGCTCAGCGCGCAACAAGTGCTGCAGGCGAAGCTCGCTGCCCGGGCCAACATCGACCTCCGCCCGAGCACACGTGTGCAGGAGATCGTCGGTGAGGGTGCCGTCTCGGCGATCCGGCTGGGGTGTCTATCCGACGGGTCGACGACGACCCTGGACGTGTCCGGCGTCTTCGTCTACGTGGGGCTCGTCCCGTCCTCGTCGCTGGTGGGTGGACTGGTCGGCCTCGATTCGGGTGGTCACATCGAGGTCGACCTGATGATGCAGACGTCCCGTCCGGGGCTCTTCGCCGCCGGCGACATACGGAGCCGGTCGGCGTCACAGCTGGCCTCGGCCGTGGGCGATGGCGCGACCGCTGCGGTCGGGGCCTTCCGGTACCTGATGGCTCGTAGCGGAGCCTCGCGGGAGGCACCGCTAGGCTGACCGCAGTTGGGTCACCGCACAAAGGAAGAGGTCCTGATGGTCGATCTCGTCACCCACTCCTCGACCGGGGTGCCGGTCTCCGCCTTGGACCCCACGGGCTTTCCGCCGAAGGTCACGAGCAGGAACGCTGCCCCCCGTCTCGACAGCCTCGACGGCAAGACGATCTACCTCGTCGACTGTCGCTTCGACGATTCGATCGAACTGTTGAAGCAGGTCAAGGCGTGGTTCGATGCGAAGATGCCGAGCGTCATCACCAGGATCGTGTCGCTGTCCAACGTCTACGGGCGTGACGATCCGGCGACCTGGGAGGAGATCCGGTCGGGCGGTGACGCGGCCATCGTCGGCGTCGGCCACTGCAGCACCTGTGCTCCCGCAGTCGCCGCCCACGCCATGACCCTCGAGAGCACCTACGGCGTGCCGGCGGTGGCGATGCACACCGACATGTTCGACCGGGTGGTGCGATCCGTCACGCGCGTCGGGGGCCTCCCCGATCTGGCATGCGTCTTCGTGCCCCAACCGGTCATGGGCAAGACGGCCGAGGAGCTGCGGGGCTATGTCCACGGGGACGACCCCGTCACCGGCCGCCCGGTCATGCAGGAGGTGGTCGAGGCGCTCACCCGGGGTCAGCGGGTCGCCGCAACCGTGGCGGACCGCAGTGCGCCACGCCTGATCGAGCCGGCCGGCGAAGAGGAGCTGCAACAGATCTTCCTCGAGAACCATTGGACCGACCAGTACCCGATCGTGGTGCCGACCGAGGAGCGGGTCGCGGCCATGCTGCGCGGCACCAGCCGTGATCCGGGCGAGGTCGTCGGCTCGATGCAACCCACCCAGCACCGGGGTCGCTGGCAGTACACCGTCGAGAAGGTGGCGGTCAACGCGGTCATGGCCGGTGCCCGGCCGGAGTACCTCCCGGTGATCCTGGCCCTCGCCGCTTCGGAGGTCTCGGCCAGGGGAAGCACCTCGAGCTCGGCGTCGGCGATGGCGGTGGTCAATGGCCCGATCCGCCACCAGATCGGCATGAACTGCGGGATCGGTGCGCTCGGCCCCTACAATCACGCGAACGCCACCATCGGCCGGGCCTATGGACTGCTGTCGCAGAACCTGCAGGGCGGCTCCGTCCCCGGAGAG
>WQVT01000238.1 GCA_009785715.1 Acidimicrobiaceae bacterium
CCCTCGGCGTACCCCTCCACCCCGGTGCCGAGACCGACGACCTCGCCGGCGAGCTCGTGACCGAGGACCCGGCCGGGCCGGTCGGTGTTGTCGGCGATGTGCAGGTCCGAACCGCAGATCCCGCAGGCCTTGACCCGCAGCAGGAGCTGGTCGGCCGCCGGCGTCGGGTCATCGATCCGCTCGATGACCAGGGGTTCGCCCTGGCCCTGGGTGAGCGCAGCACGCATCATGCCTCCAAGAGCGTCCGGGCCCGATCGGCGATGCCGGAGGGCGTGAGGTTGTAGTACGGCAGGAGGACGCCGGGCAGCGCCACCTTGAGATCCTCGTCGGGGAGGGCGAAGACGTCGATGGCCGCACCGAGACGGCGGCGGGCGATGACCTCCGCGACGGCGGAGCCGAGACCCCCGACCTCGTTGTGCTCCTCGACGGTGAGGATCCTGCCCGTCGTCCCGGCCGCAGCCACGATGGCCTCCTCGTCGAGGGGCTTGAGGTAGACCGCGTCGATGACGTTGAGGCTGATCCCCTCGCCGGCGAGTTGCTCGGCGGCGACGAGTGAGGCCTGCACCATGTTGCCGACGGCGATGACCGTGAGATCCGATCCGGGCCGCACCGTGACGAACTTCCCGCGCTCGAAGACCGGCACCTCGGGGTAGACCACGGCTTCGGCGCCCGGCAGGCTTGGGGCGCTCATCCGGATGTACACCGGGCCGCGGTGGTCGAGGGTCGAGCGGATCACGCCTTCGACGGCGTTGTTGTCCGCGGGCGCCGCGATCGTCATGCCGGTGATCGAGCGGGCGATGGCGATGTCCTCGACGGCGTGGTGGCTGGTGCCGAAGAACCCCATAGCCAGACCCGATGACCGGGCGATGATCCGGACCGGGAGGTGGGTGGAGGCGAGGTCCGTGCGGATCTGCTCGGCGCACTTGAGGATGCCGAAGGGGCCCATGGCGAGCACGAAGGAGGTGATCCCGGAGGCGGCGAGGCCGGCGGCGGCCGACATCGTGTTCGTCTCGGCGATCCCGAAGTCGAAGTAGCGGCCCGGGTGGCGGGCGCGCAGCTCGCCCACGGCGCCGCCCATGTCGGCCGAGACGACGACGATGTCGTGCCCCTCGTCGGCCAGGGCGGCGAGGGTGGACCCGACGACGTTGCCGGCCGCGGCGGGTGCCTTCTTCGCCTCGTCACCGGAGAAGACGTTCTCCATCGTCGTGCCGGTCTTCGGCAGCGCAGTGCCCTCCGCGGCGCGGTCCGCGAGGCCGCTGCCGGTGGGAGAGGTGGTGTCGGTCATCGGATCCTCGCGTTGATCTCACGCTCGGCCTGGGCACGGTCCTCGCCCTTCAGCCAGCCCATGTGCCAGGCCTGGGGCGCCTCCTCCATCAGCGTCACGCCCGCGCCCTTGTGGGTCCGGGCGATCACGCAGGTCGGCTGGGTGCCGTCGGCCGGGATGCGGTCGAAGGTCTCGACCAGGGTGGCCACGTCCGAGCCGTTGATCTCCTCGACACGCCAGCCGAAGGAGGCGAAGCGGTCGGCGAGCGGCTCGATGTTCATGGTCTTCGACGTCGCCCCTCCACCGGAGAACCCGTTGGCGTCGACGATCGCGACCAGGTTGGAAAGGCCGTAGTGGCCCCCGGCCATCGCGGCCTCCCACACCTGGCCTTCCTGCAGCTCGCCGTCGCCGGTGACGACAAAGGTCCGGTAGTCCTTCTCGTGCACCCGCCCGGCCAGGGCGATCCCCACGGCCACCGAGAGGTTGTGGCCGAGCGACCCGGACGAAAAGTCGATGCCGGGCGCCGTCACCATGTTCGGGTGGTCGGTGATCGGGCTGTCGATGCTGCCGTAGGTGTCCAGCCACTCCTTGGGGAAGAAGCCCAGGTCGGCGAAGATCGGCCACAGCCCGACGGCGATGTGGCCCTTGCCGAGCAGGAAGCGGTCCCGGTCCTCCCACTGCGGGTCGGACGGCTTCAGGCGCAGGGTGTGGTAGTAGAGCACGGAGAAGATCTCCGCCGCCGAGAACGTGCTCGAGTAGTGGCCGAAGCCCGCCTGGTCGATCAGCCTGATGGTCTCGAGGCGGATCCACTCGGCCCGGTTGGCCAGGTCGACGAGCGACGTCGACCGGCCCCGGGGCAACACCTCCCCCGTTACCACGGGGCGATCTGAACTCGCCGCATGCACGGTTGTCACGTACCGTTACCTCCGATCTTCGGGCCGCCTTCGATGAAACGGATCAGTCGGCAGCGACCAGGTCGTCCTCGTCGATCAAGCCGTCGGGGCCGTAGCGCCGGGGCGGAACGGGCCGGAGGACCGGCTGGATCGCCTCCTCGACGGGCGTTCCCGCGGCCACGGTGACCACGCCGGGCCGGAACCGGTAGGCCTCGGGATGCCACGGCTCTTTGGGCTCGACGCCGTCCGCCAGGGCGAGGGCCGCCTCGAGGAGGCGACGGCGGCCCTGGATGATGCCCTTGTCGGTGCTGACCAGGACCTCCCGGGTGCGGTCGGCGATCGCACCCCGCTGGTTCTCGAGGACGGCCAGGTCCTCGACCGGGGTGTTCATCATCCCCGAGTAGTTGTAGAACCGCTGCTTGACCCGGTCGATCTGGTAGTCGTTCGACTTGTTCTGCACCGGCCAGTAGGTGCCCGGGATCAGCTCCGGGAACTCGAAGCCGCCGGCTCGCATCTCGAAGAGCGCCTTCTCAGTCAGGGGCTTCTCGCTCCACTTGTAGCGGAAGAAGACGAAGTTCTCGTTGTCGACCGGCACCTTGATGTTGAGCGGGTACACGCCCGGGGCGTTCAGCGCCCCCGCCGCCGAGAAGCAGGGGAACCAGAACGGGAACCCCACCACGTAGACCTCGCGACCGTCTTCCGTGTCCGGCCGGCGCAGGACGCTCACCTGGCCGAAGTCCGTGTCGACGACGGTCCGCAGGGCGGGGTCGGTGGGTACCCGCGACAGCGGGGTGCCGTCACCGGTGATCACCTTCTGCGGCCCGCCGTTGGGCCCGACGAACTGCTGGCTGTGCAGGAAGGCTGCGTGGCCGTCTGAGAACTCGTTCTCGAGCGAGTTCAGGTAGTTGCAGTTCACGAAGAACTTGAGCACGTAACGGTGTTCGGGCGGCGCGTCGAGGAACTCGTATGCCGGCTTCGGCGGGATCCGGTCCTTCGGGCCCATGTAGAGCCAGATCATGTCCCCGCCCTCGAAGGTCGGGTAGCTCGTGATCTTCACGCGGTTCTTGAACGACTCGCCCTCCCAGCAGTTGGGCATGTCGGTGCAGTTCCCGTCGACGTCGAACTTCCAGCCGTGGTAGATGCAGCGGAGCCCGGACTCCTCGTTGCGGCCGAAGAACATCGGCGCGTTGCGGTGCGGGCAATAGGCGTCGACGACACCCACCTTCCCGTCCGAGTCCCGGAAGGCCACCATGTCCTCGCCGAGCAGGCGCACCCGTACCGGGGCGCAGTCCGGGCCGGGCAGTTCCTCGGAGAGCATGGCAGGCAACCAGAACCGGCGGAAGAGCTCCCCCATCGGGGTGCCGGCGTCGACTTCGGTGAGGACCTTGTTGTCTTCGGCCGAGAGCATGGGGCCGCCTCGCTAGCTGGCGGGGGCGGGGGCGGGCTGCGATTCGCCGAGGTTGCCCGGCACAAGCTCATGCCAGTGGTGGCCGTCGGGCACGATGCCCGAGCCGGCGGCGATGTCCTCGGTCGGCACGGCGCCGAAGGCGTAGCGGACCCGCTCGCCGCGGGCGACCCGCCGGGCCTCGTCGCGCAGGATGTGCCGGAAGCGGACGACGGCGGCGTCGGCCGGCGACACGAGGTGCTCGTTGTGCCGGTCGTAGCGGGGGCCCATGGAGTAGTGGACGGCGGCGTCCTGCATGGGGACCCCCCACCAGCCGCTGAAGCTGCGGCCCTCGTCCATGGCCTGGCGGTCCTGGGGCGGCACCCTGAGCGTCCGCTCGCTGCGCGGCGGGACGGCCGGCCGCTCGTCGGACCCGTAGAGGACCTGGTTCATCCGGCCCTCGGGGTCGTAGTTGGGCAACGACACCGAGAAGGTGACCGTGTTGTAGTCGTCGATGGGGACGGTGGTGGCCGGGGTCCCGCGGGGCGGGATGTAGGCGATGTACGGGAACACCAGAGCGGTCACGCGCACGTACTTCTTGTCATCGCCGTAGACGGAACTGCGCAGGGCTGCGTACTGGAAGCCGAAGTCCGTGTCCTCCACCTCGAACACGGGCGCCCGGTCGTAGCTCGGGTTGTTGTCCGTCGGCGAGCCGTCGGGGGGCGTCTCCCACTGCCAGCCCCCGAACTTCACCACGCCGCCGGCGGCGGCCACCTCGGGGATGGGCTTGGGGTCGGGCCGGTCGATGGCCCGGTGCAGGACCGACACGTGCGAGCTGTCGATCTGCCCCTCGTGGACCTGCAGGTAGTTGACGGGGATATGCCACTCCCGGACCTGGATCGACTCGGCCGGCTGGTCGAAGAAGTGGTAGTTGGGGAAGGGCGGCTCCTCCTCCGGCGGGCCCATGTAGACCCAGATCAGGCCGCCCGCCTCGCGGGCCGGGTAGCTGCCCTGGCGGTTGATGTCCTTGAACTTGGACGTCGCCGGCATGTTCGGGGTCTCGACGATCCTGCCGTCGGTATCGAACACCCACCCGTGGTAGATGCAGCGCAGGCCGCAGTCCTCGATTGCGGCGATGCCGAGCGAGGCGCCGCGGTGCGAGCAGTAGCGATCGAGCACGCCCACCTTGCCGCTCTTGTCCTTGAAGGCCACCAGGTCCTCACCGAGGATCCGGAACTCGACCGGCGGGCCACCGGGGCCGCCCAGGTCCGCGGCCGGCAGGGCCGGCGTCCAGTACCGGCGGTAGACCTCGCCGACCGGGGTGCCCTTGCCCACCCGGCAGAAGAACTCAAG
>WQVT01000239.1 GCA_009785715.1 Acidimicrobiaceae bacterium
ACGGCGGCCCAGGGCGCGACGTTGGTCAACTCTCTGGACCGTTTGGCGCTGGTGGCGCTCTTCAGCGGCTACCTCGAGCCGTTTCCCCGTTACTACCCGCATCCGCGCAGCTACGCCGACGCGGCGGCACTGCTCGGCTGGCCCCGCACCACCCTGACGAAGCGGATCGAGCACCTTCGGACCAGGCTCACGACGGCCGGGATCCCCAACCTGGTCGGCGAGGATGCCTTGGAGCACCTGGCTGAGTGGTGCCTGACCACGGGGCTGCTGAGCAGGGACGACCTGGCGCTGATCGGAAGGTAGTTTCGGCCGCTGCGCCGAGGGAAGACCTTCCCTTGCAGGAGACCCCGCCGGAGGACACGACCTCGGCGATCACCCAGACGCCGCTCGGCACCTACATCGTGATCGCCTACCGCAACACCGACCTATGGATATGATCCCTCCTCCGGAATGCTCGTGGCGACGAGTCCTACGACGGTGACGCGCACCTACTGACCGGGCATCGGCCCGCACGGGGAGGAACAGACATGCGACGTGAGCACCAGAACCCCGCCGGGCTGTTCCACCACCCAGCCTTCACGCGAATCGTGAGCGTCGACGGCCCGAGAAAGACCATCTACTTCGCGGGCCAGACGTCGTGCGACGAGCAAAATGCGGTCGTCGGCAAGGGCGACTACGTCACCCAATACCGGCAGATCATGGAGAACCTCACGGTGGCGCTTGCGGCCGCAGGCGCCACGTGGGACGACGTCGTGTTCAAGCGGCAGTACACCCTCGACATCGCGGGGTACCGAGCCGCCGCGAGCCACCCCGACAATCCCAGGTACTGGGATCCGGAGCGCCCTCCGCCGTCCACCTTGCTCGGGGTGGCGTCCCTCGCCGACCCGGACTATCTCATCGAGATCGAGATCGTCGCCGAGGTCGACGGGGATCGTTAGCGCGGCGAGCCCCCTCCGGCTCCTCGCACACCGGCGGCCGCCCGGGCGGCTCGCCAGCGCACCAGCGGTCGGGGCACAAGGGGCAGCACCGCCATGGCCACCCGGAAGACCCGGCCCGGAACGACCAGGGCGGCTTTGCGGTCGAAGCCGGCGATCGCCTCACGCGCGCAGGTGGCCGCGTCGATCCGTACGAATGGCGGCGGGCCGCCCGCCATACCACCCACGCTGCCGGCCGTGGCGTCGAACTCGCTGTCCACCGGTCCCGGGCACACCTGGGTCACGGTCACCCCGGTCCCGGCAAGATCGGCTCGGAGCGCCTCGCTGAAGCCGTCCACGAAGTGTTTGCTCGCCGAATAGGCGGCCGATGCCGGCATAACCGTCAGGCCGGCCCCCGATCCGATGTTGATCACCCCTCCCCTGCCCCGCTCGACCATGGAGGGCACGAAGGCCGAAGTGAGATGCGCCACGCCGATCACATTGGTGTAGAGCAGCGCTCGGGTGCGCGGCCACTCGGCCCGGTCGAACAACACCTGGTCGCCGACCCCCGCGTTGTTGACCAGCACGTCGACCGGTCCGACCTGCGCGTGGATGTCGTTGACGACGCGCTCGACCGCCGGCTCGTCGGCCAGATCGACCGACAGGATCACCACCCGCAGGCCCGGGTGCCGGGCCACGAGCTCATCGCGTAGCTGCTCGAGCCGATCCATACGGCGGGCCAGCAGCACCAGGACCGCCGCCCGCCCCCCGAGTTGCACCGCAAGCTCCCGACCGATCCCGGACGAGGCGCCCGTCACCACGACCGTCGCGCCATCCAGCAGGGATTCAACAGGCTGATCCGTGGCCATGGACCCCGGATTCTGCCAGGCCGTCGGGGTCTGATCAGTCCACTATTCCTCTCCGGAGAAGCGCTCCCACGCCGATTGGCGGGTCATTCCGAGGGCCTCTCCGATCCGCGCCCAGCTGACCCCACGGGCCCGGAGCGCCCCGACGTGGTGAGCGACCGCGCGGTCGACGTTCTCATGGGCAGCGTGGGCACGCACCATCTCGGCCAGCAGATCCTCGTCGGACAGCGCCTCCCAGGCCTTGATCGTCGGTGGGTCCTGCCGTGCCGTCGACGAACGATTGCGCTCCTCGGCGATGATCTGATTGCACAGGTCCACGCACTCGTCGCAGATGTAGACGCCCGGCCCGGCGACCAGCTTCAGGACGTCGAGGTGGGTCTTGCCGCAGAAGGAGCATCTCAGCGCCTTTTTGCTTGCCGTGATTGGCATTCGCCTTCTCCTCCCGGCCACAGCGTCAGGATAAGCCTGACTGAGCTGTCAGGGTAAGCCTGACGGAATGCGAAGTCAAGACACAACTATCGTCGGGGACATGCCGAGCGACGCGCCCATCATCGTCGTCTCCGGCCCCGGCGGCGTCGGAAAGAAGACGATCGCCGACCTGGTCGCCGCCGCCTTCGGGCGCAGCGTCCATCTCAAAGCCGATGACCTGCTGGCATCGGTCGTGAGCGGGTTGGTGCGTCCCGATTCACCAGAGGCTGAGCAGCAGAACGAGGCGATCGGCGGTGCACTGGCGGTGAGTGCGATGAGCTTCGCAAGGGACGGATACGCCACCCTGGTCAGCGGATACCTGTTCCCCGATGGTGTGGCGGGGCTCGCCGCCGCCTGCGGGGAGCGAGGCCTCTCCTGCCACTACGCCGTCCTCATGGCCGATCTCGAGACCTGTTGGGAGCGGGCGAGGGGCAAGGTCGAGGGACGCTGGCCGCCCGAGTTCGAGCCGGTCGCAAACGTGCACGACCGATTCAGCGGGCTGGAGCTGGACGACCGGCACGTGATCGACGCGGCAGGACCGGCGAGCACCGTGAGCGGCGCCGTGCTGGCAGCATTCCGGGCGGGGAATCTGGAAGTGCGGTGATCATCGGACGCGCTCCTCACGGAACAGGGACCTGGACCAGACGTAACCGAGGAGCGTGAACAGCGCGCACCAGCCGACGGCGAGCAGCCACTTGTCCCCGATCGGGGTGCCGAGCAGGAGGCCGCGGACCGTCTCGATAACCGGGGTGAACGGCTGGTATTCGGCGAACCAGCGAAGCCCGGCCGGCAGCGAGCCGTTCGGCACGAACCCGCTGCCGAGGAAAGGCAGCAGGGTGAAGATCAGCGGCGTGTTGCTGGCGGTCTCCACCGACTTCGCCTTCAACCCGAGCGCGACGGCCATCCACGTCAACGCGACCGTCACCAGCAGGAGCAGCCCGATCACGGCGAGCCAGTCGAGCGGGCCGGCGGACGGCCGGAACCCGACCGCCAACGCGACGCCGAGGACCACGGCGAGCCCCATCGCCGTCTGCATCAGCGTGCCGATCACGTGCCCGGTGAGCACCGACGCCTTGCTGATCGACATGGTGCGGAACCGAGCCATGATTCCCCGGGTCATGTCCATCGCCACCGAGATGGCGGTGCCGAGAATCGCGCCCGTGATCGTGATGATCAGGATGGTCGGGGCCACAAAACCGATGTACGCCGCTCTGCCGGTCGCGCCGGGCGACGCTGCGTCTCCGAGGCCGTTTCCGAGTGTGCCGCCGAAGACGTAGACGAACAGCAGCAGGAACAGGATCGGCTGACCGAGCAGCATCAGGGTCAGCGTGGGATAGCGCTGCATGTGCCGCAGGTTGCGGCGCAGCATGATGAGGGAATCCCGCATCGGAAAGTCCTCTGCCGTGGTCATTTCACTGCCTCGGTTTCGGGCTGGTGGCCGGTCAGGACGAGGAAGACGTCCTCGAGGTCCGGGGTGTGCACCGCGATGGCCTCCACGGCAACGCCTTCGAGCCGGTCGAGCAGCGCACGCAGCGATGCGACCGACCCGTCTGTCGGCAGCTGCAGCGTCAGCCCCGCCTCACCCACCGGGGACACGCCGAGGTCGGTCGCGGCCCGCCGGAGCGCATCGGTGTCGGTGAAGCTGAGCTCGACGTGGCCGCCGGGGACCCGTCGCTTCAACTGCTCGGGGGTGCCCTCGGCGATGATCCGGCCGTGATCCAGCACGGCGATCCGGTCGGCGAGGTGGTCGGCTTCGTCCAGATACTGGGTGGTGAGGAAGATCGTCACCCCGCGGGCGACGAGGTCCCGGACGATGTCCCACATGGCCTGCCGGCTCCGGGGGTCGAGGCCGGTGGTCGGCTCGTCGAGGAAGATCACCCTCGGGTCACCGACCAGCGTCATCGCCAGGTCCAGCTTGCGGCGCATGCCGCCGGAGTAGGTGGACGGGACCGCCTTCGCGGCCTCGGTCAGCTCGAACCGCTCCAGCAATCCGGCGACCTTTGCCCGACTCTTCCTGCGCGGCAGACGGTGGAGGTCGGCCATGAGCATCAGGTTCTCCTCGCCGTTCAACAGGTCGTCGACGGCGGAGAACTGCCCGGTGACGCCGATGGCGCGGCGGATGCCGTCCGGATTCTGTGCGAGGTCGGCGCCGGCGACGGTCGCGCTGCCGGCGTCCGGCGTGATCAACGTGCACAGGATGTTGACGATCGTCGTCTTGCCGGCACCGTTCGGGCCGAGGAGAGCGAACACACTGCCCTCCTCGACGTCGAAGTCGATGCCGCCGAGCACGACCTTGTCCCCGTAGGACTTGCGCAGCCCGCGGGCGGATATCGCGTTCATGAGGCGCGCCGGACGGTGACATCGCCGAAGGAGGTGCTGGCGTGGATCTCGACCTTGTCGGTGTGCTCGGTGGGCGCCGCGGACGGGGTCATCTCATTGCGGACCCGGCCGAACTTGGTCGTGACGTCGAGCCATGCGGCGCTGCCCTCCCGGACGCCGACCTCGATCTCGCCCATCGCCGTCTCCAGCGTGAGCGACCCGCGCACCGCGTCGAGCACCCGGACCGCGCCGTTCGCGGTCCTCGCCTCGACGTCGTCGGACGCCTCCTCGACGACGATGTCGCCGTTGGCGGAACGGA
>WQVT01000240.1 GCA_009785715.1 Acidimicrobiaceae bacterium
ACCCGACCGACAGGTCCTGGCCGCTGACGAACTGGAAGTCGCCGCCCCGCCGGCTCACGACCACGCCGCCCTCGACGCCGGGCGCCCACACGATCGGGCCGCCTCCGAGGATCCGGCGCAGGTGCTCGAAGAGGATGCTCCCGGATTCGGTGGTCTCGAAGACGCCGACCCAGGCCTCGTTCCCGAGCGCCAGGCCGTAGGGCCCGCCGACGCCGGCGAGCGCCAGCTGCTCGACCGCCTGCGCCACCGACTCGGCATCGATGCCCTGGATCGGCTCGTGGGGGGAGGCCGCGGCGATCCCCTCGATCCCCGCGCCCGCCCAGCCGTGGAACACGGCCACGTTCTCCGAGGTGGCGATCGTCCGCGCCGCGTGGTCGAGACCCTCGAGGTCGATGCTCGGGTTGCCCCGCGCCGCAGCGTCGAGGGCGGCACGCTGCAAGACAAACGGCACCCGCAGCTCCACCAGGGGCCGCACCACCCGGGTGGCGGCCTCCAGCTCGGGATCCGGCACGTCCGATATCGCCGAGGTGCCGCCGGTGTTCACCGACGAGTGGTGCCAGCCGTGGGGGCCGGAGAAGTCCACGAGGCGGCGCCCTTCGAGATAGGTGACGAGGCGGGTGCGGGCGTCGGCGTCGACCTGACCCCAGGCCTCGTCGGTGATCGGCGCCAGTTCACGGAAGAGATGGTTCACTGCTCCTCACCCCGCAGCGATCCGATGCCGAGCGACCCGTCCGGCGCCAGGCTTCCCACCGCCGAGGGAGCCGACCCCGAAGCAGACGGACCCCGATCGACGATCTCCGTCGTCGTGAACAGGTACTGGTGGAGCTGGATGTCGAGTGCCGGGTCTCGCCGGCGGAGCCACTCGAGCAACATCGCCGCGTGCTCCTTCTCCTCGTCGCGGTTGTGGGCGAGGATGCCCCGCAACTCGTCGTCGGTCGTGGCGTCGACCCGCTGGTCGTACCAGTCGACCGCCTCCAGCTCCTCCTGGACCGAGGTGATCGCGCGGTGGCGGTCACGGGTCTCGTGGCTGAGCAGGTCGGCGTCTTCATGAAAGCCGGCACTCTGGGCCAAGGCGGATCCTTTCCAATGGTCGTCTCGTTCGGTCGTCTCGTTTGCGGCACTGCGAGGCCCTGCTGCCCCGGCGCCACAGTGACGGCACCGTCCTACCCTCTTGGTGACACAACAATCCAGCGATCGGGAGAGCCACCCATGACCGACCAACTATCGGAGCAGCAGCGCAAGGGCGAGGCGGAGATCCTGGCCAAGGTGCCGACCGGGCTCCTGATCGACGGCGTGTGGCGGCCGGCGGCGATGGGCCGGGTGCTGGCAGTCGAGGACCCGGCGACCGGCGACACGCTCGTCGAGGTGGCGGACGGCGACGCCACCGACGCCCTCGACGCCCTCGACGCCGCCCACCGGGCCCAGCCCGCCTGGGCCGCCACCCCACCCCGGGAGCGGGGGGAGATCCTGCGGCGGGCGTTCGAGGCGATCACCGGGAATGCCACCGAGCTCGCCACCCTGATGACCCTCGAGATGGGCAAGCCGCTCGCCGAGTCCCGGGCAGAGATTGCCTACGCCGCCGAGTTCTTCCGCTGGTTCTCCGAGGAGGCGGCGAGGATCGGCGGCGACTACCGGATCGCCCCGGCCGGCGGGGCGAGGATCATGACGATGCGCCAGCCCGTCGGGCCCGCGCTCCTGATCACCCCATGGAATTTCCCTATGGCCATGGGGACCCGCAAGATCGGACCGGCCATCGCGGCGGGCTGCACCATGGTCCTCAAGCCGAGTGAGTTCACGCCGCTCTCGTCGATGGCGTTGGCGCAGATCCTGATCGACGCCGGCCTCCCCCCCGGCGTCCTCAACGTGGTCAACACCACCGCCGCCGGCGCCACCACCGCCCCGCTCATCGCAGACGGGCGCCTCCGCAAGCTGTCGTTCACGGGGTCGACGGCGGTCGGCAAGACGTTGATCCGCTCCTCCGCCGACCAGGTGCTGCGGGTGTCACTCGAACTGGGCGGCAACGCACCGTTCCTCGTCATGGCCGACGCCGACCTCGACGCCGCCGTCGACGGGGCGATGCTCGCCAAGATGCGCAACGGCGGGCAGGCGTGCACGGCGGCCAACCGCTTCTACGTGCACCGCAGCGTCGCCGCCGACTTCTCGGCCGCCCTCACCGAGAAGATGGCGGCGGTGCGGGTCGGGCGTGGCACCGAGGACGGTGTCGCACTCGGGCCGTTGGTCAACGACAAGCAGCGGACCAAGGTCGTCGACCTGGTCGGCGACGCGCTGCGTCGAGGGGCCGCGGTGGCGACGGGCGGCGAGGCCCCGGGCGGGCCCGGGTACTTCTACCCGCCCACCGTGCTCACGGGGGTGGAGGCCGGCTCACGGCTGCTCGCCGAGGAGGTCTTCGGACCGGTGGCGCCGATCGTGGTCTTCGACGACGAGGCCGAGGCGCTGCGTGCGGCGAACGACACCGAGTTCGGGCTCGTGTCCTACGTCTTCACCTCCGACCTCGACCGGGCGCTGCATCTCGCCGAGCGGCTCGACGCGGGGATGATCGGGCTGAACCAGGGCGTCGTGTCCAACCCTGCCGCCCCCTTCGGGGGGGTCAAGCAGTCGGGCTACGGGCGCGAGGGCGGCGAGGAGGGGATCGAGGAGTACCTCGAGGTCAAGTACGTCGGGATCAAGCTGGCCTGAGGCCCGCCGGGGCTGTGCCGAGGTCTCCTCGACCTCGGCCCCGATCAGTGCCCCGCGGCCGACTGTGCCGAGAACACCTGGACGCCAAATGCGGGCGTGTCGGCCTCGAGGTGACGGGAGCGTCGAGGTGGTCGCCGCCCGATCGGCTGGCTCGGCTCCATCCGCACCGGCGTGGGCGGGATCGGGAGGGAGAGCGGCTCGTCCGCCGTCACCACGACCGACTTGCCGTGGTGGATGAGGCCGATCGGATCCCCGCTGACGCACGTGTAGGTCGCCTCCTCGGGGGTGACCTCGACGCGCAGGTGGCTGCCCCGCCAGGTGAGGTTGAAGACGAGCCGCACCAGCTGGGGGACGAGGCGGGGGATGAACGACAGCTGGCCGCCGTAGTCGCGCATCCCGCCGAACCCGCTCACCGCAGCCAGCCACCCACCTGCCAGGGAGGCCAGGTGGAGGCCGTCGCGGGTGTTGTGCTCCCGGTCGTCGAGGTCCATCAGCGCCGCCTCGGCCAGGTAGTCGTACGCCAGGTCGAGGTGGCCGCACTCCGCAGCGATGATCGACTGGACGCAGGCCGACAGCGACGAGTCCCGCACCGTCAAGGCCTCGTAGTAGGCGAAGTCCGCCGCCTTCTGCTCGTCGGAGAACTCGTCGCCGCACTTGTAGAGCGCGAGGACGAGGTCGGCCTGCTTGACCACCTGCCGGCGGTAGAGCTTGAAGTAGGGGTAGTGGAGCAGGAGCGGGTAGCGGTCGGCGGTCGTGTCCGCGAAGTCCCAGATCTCGTGGTCGGTGAAGCCGTCCGACTGGGGGTGCACGCCGAGATGGGGGTCGAAGGGGACCCGCATCGAGCCCGCCGCGGTCCGCCAGGCCTCCAGCTCCTCGGGCTCGACCCCGTCGACCGCCTCGGGGTACGCCTCGACGGCGTCGGCGGCCGCCAGCAGGTTCCGGGCGGCCATCAGGTTCGTGTACACGTTGTTGTCCATCAGGGCGGAGTACTCGTCCGGACCGGTCACCCCGTCGATCCGGAACTCGCCGTTGTCGGCGAAGTAGCCGAGCTGCACCCACAGTCGGGCTGTTCCCACCAGCAGGTCCACGCCGACCTGTCGCAGGAAGTCGTGGTCCCCGGTGACGGCGACGTAGCGCTCCACCGCGTCGGCGATGTCGGCGTTGATGTGGAACGCGGCGGTTCCGGCCGGCCAGTAGGCGGAGCACTCGGCGCCGGCGATCGTCCGCCACGGGAAGGCGACGCCCGGCAGGCCGAGCTGCTCGGCCCGCTCGCGGGCCTGGGGGAGGATCGAGTGGCGCCACCGCAGGGCATCGGCCGCCGCCTCGGGGAGCGTGTAGGTCAGCACCGGGAGCACGTAGGTCTCGGTGTCCCAGAACGCGTGCCCGTCGTAGCCGGGGCCGGTGAGCCCCTTGGCGGGGATGGCCCTGGTCTCGGCACGGGCGCTCGCCTGCAGGATGTGGAACAACGAGAACCGCAGCGCGTGCTGCAGCTTCGGGTCCCCCTCGACCCGGATGTCGGAACGCTCCCACCAGCGGTCGAGGTAGTTGCGCTGCTCGACCAGGAGCCCCTCCCAGCCGCTGTACCAGGCGGCGGCGACCTCGGCGGCCACCTGGTCCCGCAGCGCCGGGCCCGAACGCCGCCGCGACCAGCCGTAGCCGACGAACTTGACGAGCCGCACCCGCTGGCCGGGCTCGAGGGCGGTGATGTAGGTGACCCGGCCGAGGTCCTCGGAGCTCTCGTTCCGGAACTCGACCCGCCCCGGGGCCTCGACCTGGTGGTCCATGAAGCAGGCCATCGAGATCCCGCTCGACTTGGTCTGGTGGGCGAGCAGGGCCGAGTGCCCGCGTCCCTCGGTGTGCAGGCTGGTGAGCGGCCGCTCGAGCACCGCCGCTACCCGGGGGTCGCCGGACTGCGCCGGCAGCTGCTCGTTCGTCACGAGCTCGGACTGCAACACGATGCGGACCGGCTGATCGACCGCCTCGACGATGTACTCGATCGCCAGGATCGCCCGCTCGACGAGCGACACCAGGCGGGTCGAGGTGACCTTGACCCGCTTGTGTCCGGGGCTCGACCACTCGGTTCGCCGCCGGAGGACCCCGTCGGCCATGTCGAGCTCCCGCTCGTGGAAGAGCACCTGGCCGTAGCGGAGGTCGAAGAGCTCGTCGTCGACGAGCAGGCGGATG
>WQVT01000241.1 GCA_009785715.1 Acidimicrobiaceae bacterium
GCCACCGCGATCAACGCCACCCCCGTCGGCGCGTCGGGGACGATCCGCACCCGCGAGCGGTCGATCCCCTCGGCCTCGAGCACCTCGAGCAGCTCCGCCCCCGGGCGGTCCGCCCCGACCGCGGACACCATCAGGGTCGTCGCCCCCTGTCGGGCGGCGGACACCGCCTGGTTGAGCCCCTTGCCACCGGCCACCGTCCGGTAGTCGGTGGCGGGAACGGTGGCACCGGGCGCCGGCAGGTGGGCCACCCGGGCGACGTGATCGAGGTTCATGCTGCCGACCACGATCACCCGTCCCGCACCACCTTCACCGGTCACGGGCAACGGTCTACGGCCCGAATGGGTGTTTGGGGCATCCGTCGTGGTACGAACAAGGCATGGAGATCGAGGTCGTCGTGGAGATCCCGAAGGGGACCCGCAACAAATACGAGATGGACGAGGAGGGCCACATCTGGCTGGACCGCACCTTGTTCACCACGAACTACTACCCGGAGGACTACGGATTCGTCCCCGAGACACTGGGCGAGGACGGTGACCCGCTCGACGCGCTGGTGCTCCTGGACGAGCCGACGTTCCCCGGCTGCCACCTGAGGGTGCGCCCGATCGCCCTGTTCAACATGACCGACGAGGAGGGCGTCGACACCAAGCTGCTGTGCGTCCCGCTCAAGGATCCCCGCTGGACCAAGATCAACGACCTCGGCGACGTGGAGCAGTTGACGCTCGACGCCATCGCCCACTTCTTCAAGGTCTACAAGGACCTCGAGCCGGGCAAGAGCGTGACGCCGGGCGACTGGGAGGGTCGTGAGGCGGCCGAGGCGCTGGTCGAGAAGGGCCGTCGGGCGTACGACGGCGAGTGAACCGAGAGGCCGCGGGCCCGCTCCTGGCCGGCGCCGCAGTGGTCGCCGGCGGAGTGGTCGCAGCCGGCGCCTGGTGGCTCCGGCGTCGGTGGTTCGGGCGTCGGTGGTTCGGGCGTCGGTGGTTCGGGCGTCGGGCACAGGACGCTCGACGCGCCACTGCCTCGGTGGCGGCCACCCTCCCCGGGGATTGGCCGACGGGCCCCCCGCCGAGCGGGTACGCCGCCGACCAGCCCGACCCGGGCCCGGTCACCGATTCCGCCCGCGTCAAGGAGACCTTTCCGGGTCCTGAACGGGTGCCGAGGTCAGAAGCGGACGACGCAGCAAGCCCCCCTCGCCTGAGCCCGGCGGCCCGGGCGGCGTCACGCGTCCCCGCGCGACCGTGGGGCGGATCACCGCTGCCCACGGGGCGGGTGCGCCGCAGCCTGGACATGGCCCGCATGGGCCGGAGGGTGGGTACGCGGTACGCGGCGGGGACCGCCCGTCAGGTGTTCGCCTCGGCGAAGCGGCGGGAGGAGATCCGCTCGGAGCGACAGCTGCAGACCACTGCCGAGGTGGTGGAGACCCTCGGCTCGATGAAGGGCGTGTTCATGAAGCTCGGTCAGATGGCCAGCTATCTCGACGCCGGCATCGATCCGCAGGTTCGCCAGTCGCTCGCCACCCTGCAGGCCAACGCCCCGCCGATGAGTGCCGAGCTGGCGGCCTCGGTGATCAACGAACAGCTCGGGGACACGCCGGACAGGGTCTTCGACGAGTGGGACCCGGTGCCGCTGGCGGCGGCGTCGATCGGCCAGGTCCATCGGGCGATCACCCGGGACGGCCACGCCGTAGCGGTCAAGGTGCAGTACCCGGGCGTCGACGAGGCGATGCGCTCCGATCTCGACAACTCGGCGGTGCTCCTGCAGGTCACCCGGATGGCCTTTCCGAGCCTCGACGCCGGGCCCCTGGTCAACGAGATGCGGTCGCGCATCGCCGAGGAGCTCGACTACCGCCTCGAGGCCCGCAACCAAGCCGCCTTCGCGTCGATGTTCGCCGGGCACCCCTTTGTCCACATCCCGACCGTCTACCCGGAATGGTGCCGCCAGCGGGTGCTGACCACCGAGCTGGTGGTGGGGGCGGACTACGACGAGGCGGCGACCTGGCCGGAGTCGGAGCGGAACCTCGCCGGGGAGGCGATCTTCCGCTTCGTGTTCGGCTGCCTGTACCGCCGGCGGGTGTTCAACGGCGACCCCCACCCCGGCAACTACGTCTTCCACGAAGGTGGGCGGGTCACGTTCCTCGACTTCGGGCTCGTCAAGTGGTTCACGGACTTAGAGGTCGAGCTGCTGGCCACCATGGTCCGGAGCCTGGTCACCGAGGGCGACGACGTCGCCTTCCGCCAGGCGGTGGAACGGGCAGGGTTCCTGCGGCCGACACCCGACCTGAGCAATCGTCAGGTTGCTGACTATTTCGGCCGCTACTACGACCTGGTTCGCCGGCGGGGACCGACCAAGGTGACCAACGAGTTCGCCTCGGAAACCGTTCGCCGCTTCTTCGACGCCACGGATCCGGTGGTCCGCCGGGCCAACGTGCCGCCGGCGTTCGCCGTCCTCCAGCGCATCAATCTCGGGCTCTACGCCGTGCTGGCCGGGCTCGGCGCCACCGCCGACTGGGGCCGCATCTGCGACGAGATCTACCCCTGGGTCGACGCTCCGCCCTCCACGGACCTGGGCAGGGCCGAGGCCGCCTGGAGGACAGCCCGGGGCGAATGACGCCCGGTGCCGCTCAGCGGTCCACCCCGACCAGCTGGGACACGAGGTCGAAGGCCTGACCGACCGTCGTCAGCGCCTCGGGGTCGACGTCGGGGATCTTGATCGAGAAGGCGTCGTTCAGGGCCAGGGTGATCTCGACGACCGCCAGGCTGTCGGCATCCAGGTCCTCCCGCCAGCGGGCCTCAGGCACGACCGCGTCGGGCTCGATGTCGAGCACCTCGGCCACACAGTCCTGAAATGTCGAATACGCCTCGGCATGATCCATGAGTCGCCTCTCGCTGCGGGGGTCCGTCGGGGTGGGGTGGTTGGCAAACGGTATCCGCTGGCTCCCCTCCCGCCCTTTCACTTCGGCGTTAGGGTTGCGCGCTATGTCTGGCCTCTTGCAGGGTAAGCGCCTGCTCGTCACCGGGGTGTTGACCGACGATTCGCTGGCATACGCCGTTGCCGACCTGGCCCAGCGCGAGGGGGCCGAGATCGTCCTTACCGGTGCCGGACGGGGCATCAACCTGACCCGGCGGGTGGCCCGACACCTGCCGTCGCCGCCGGATGTGCTGGCACTCGACGTCACGGTCCCCGACGAGGTCGACGCGGTGGTCGCCGATCTCACCGAGCGGTGGGGAAAGGTCGACGGTGTACTGCACGCCATCGCCTTCGCCCCTGCCTCCTGCCTCGGGGGCGGCTTCCTGGAGGCCCCCTGGGACGACGTGAAGGTTGCGGTGGAGATCTCCTCGTACTCCCTCAAGGTCCTGGCCGCCGCGTTCCGGCCACTGCTGCAGGCCGCCGGCGGTGGGGCCATCGTGGGCCTCGACTTCGACGCCACCGTCGCCTGGCCCGGCTACGACTGGATGGGGGTCGCCAAGGCGGCCCTCGAGTCGACGGCCCGCTACCTGGCTCGTGACCTCGGCACCGACGCCATCCGCGTGAACCTGGTCTCCGCCGGCCCGGTGAGGACGCTGGCGGCGAAGTCGATCCCCGGCTTCAACCGGTTCGAGGAGGTGTGGAACGAGCGCGCGCCGCTCGGGTGGGACGTCGGCGACCCCGAGCCGGCGGCACGGGCCTGCGTCGCCCTCTTCTCCGACTGGTTCCCGAAGACGACGGGTGAGATCGTCCACGTCGACGGCGGCTACCACGCGATGGGGGTCTGAGGGTGCCGAGGGTCGTCCTCGTGACCGGCGGCAGCCGCGGCATCGGTCTCGCCACCGCCGAGGCGTTCGCGGCGCTGGGCGACCGGGTCGCCGTCACCCATCGGGGGTCGCCGGTCCCCGGGTTCTTCTCCGTGCCGTGCGACGTGTCCTCGGATGAGGACGTCGAGGCTGCGTTCGCCAAGGTCGAGAGCGAGCTCGGCCCGGTCGAGGTCGTGGTGTCGAACGCCGGCATGAACGCCGACCGGCTGCTCCTGCAGATGGACCCGGAGTCCTGGGATCAGGTGATCGACGTGAACCTCACCGGCGCCTACCGCGTCGTGCGCCGGGCGGTGCCGAAGATGATCAGGGCCCGGCGGGGCCGGGTCATCCTGATCTCTTCGGTCGTGGCCGGCATCGGGTCAGCCGGCCAGGCCAACTACGCCGCCTCCAAGGCGGGGATGATCGGCTTCGCCCGCAGCCTCGCACGGGAGCTCGGAAGTCGAGGGGTGACCGTCAACGTCGTGGCCCCCGGCTTCACCGACACCGACATGACGGCCGCGCTGCCGGAGGCGCGACGGGCGGAGATCCTGGCGGCCGTGCCGCTGCGACGGATGGCGACCCCGTCCGAGGTGGCCTCCGCCGTCACCTGGCTCGCTTCCGACGGCGCCGCCTACGTCACCGGCGCCGTGATCCCCGTCGACGGCGGGCTCGGGATGGGGCATTGACGCCGCCGCCCGATGCGGGTGGGGGTGGCGCGGGCGGGACCGCCACCCCCCTCCCCCGTCCGGTCGACGTCCTCCCCCACCGGGATCCGTTCCTCTTCGTCGACGAGGTCACCGAACTCGTGGCCGGAAGCTCGGTCAGGGGGCTCTGGCGCCTCAGCGGGGAGGAGGCGTTCTTCGCCGGCCACTTCCCCGGCCGGCCCACCCTCCCCGGGGTGCTGATGGTGGAGGCGCTCGCCCAACTCGGGGCGGTGGCGATCCTCTCCGACCCCCGCTTCCAGGGCAAGCTGCCCCTCTTCGGCGGGATCGACAAGGCGCGGTTCCGCCGCCAGGTGGTGCCGGGGGACACGCTCGAGATGGAGGTCACCCTGGACCAGGTGGCGGCCCGGGCCGGCAAGGGGACCGGGACGGC
>WQVT01000242.1 GCA_009785715.1 Acidimicrobiaceae bacterium
TCCGACACCACGGTGTCGTCCAGCGGCTGGCGGAGATCCACGCCGGCGATCTCGGCCCCGATGACGGCCGACATCGGCTGCACATCGATCCTGGTGGTCCGTTCAGTGAGCGTCATCTCGCCTCTCCTTTTCTGCGACCCGCCCCGGAGACGACCGTAACCAGCGGGGTAGGTGTTAGTCAAGCAAGTTAATCGTATAGGTCAACTTTACCCAGAATGGTCGTGCCCAGGTGCTGGGCGGCCCGCGATGCCGAAGGTGCCGCGTCCCGTTGTCGCCCTCCCGCCCATCTGTGAGACTCGGCGCATGTCCTCGGTACCGCCCTCCCCTGGAGCCCGCGAGGGACGGGCGGAGGGCGCGGCGATCTCCGTGATGCTGATCGTCCCGGATGCGCAGGCCGCCGCGGCGTGGTACGGGCGTGCCCTCGGCGCCGAGAGGCTCTGGGATCTCGGCAGCGTGCTCGGGCTGCAGATCGGCGGTGCGCCCTTCTTCCTGCACGAGATCAACCCCGCCAATCCGGGGGAGAGCAGCCCGGCCGACGTCGGAGGGACGAGCACGAGGATCGAGCTCTTCGTCGACAATCCCGACGCGGTCATGGCGCGAGCCGTCGCGGAAGGGGCGAGGGTCGGTTCGCCGATCGAGGACCACGAGACGCCCTGGGGCTTGCATCGACAGGGCGGCTTTTGGGATCCGTTCGGGCACAACTGGTCGGTCGGCGACAAGTCACCGATCGCCCCTGGCACAACCAGCCGGGGCTGACGGTCGGTCACCGATGCAAAAAGTGACCCTCCTTCATCGCGGGGGTTAGCTCCTTTCGAGTGCCTTCCCCGACGCGACACCCGCGCTGCGGGCGAACGAGGTCGACGCCGCCCTTTCAGACGGCGAGCTCCTCGGGCACCGGTCTCGATGGACGGCCTGGATCGGGCGGTCGACGCCTTCGACGCGGCACTGGCCGCCATGAGCCGACCGGCGGTCTGAGCAGGATCAATGATGGGCGCCGGCCTCGTCGGGCAGGTGCTGCCCGTCGAGGTAGCGCTCCGGTTCGGCCTCGAAGCGGTCCCGGCAACCTTCGGAGCAGAAGTAGACGCGCCGCCCCTCGTGGACGACCGAGGCGGGGGCGAGCGCGGTCTCGACCTGCATACCGCAGACGGGGTCTTTGGCGTAGCCGGATCCCCCACCGAAACGTTCCCGGTTGCGATAGAGCCAGTACAGGCCGGCGAAGGCGAAGAGCGCGACGATGTCCAGAATGGTCGTGTAGTTCCAACCAAGGGTGTCGCCGACCACCTGGCCGGGTTTCGGAGTGGGGATCCAGCCGAAGGCCTTGAAGAGGTACTCGGTCGCCAGGCCTGCAGCGGACATCACGGCCCAGAACACTCCGAGCATGCGGAGCGCCATCGACCCGCCGTACTGCCTCCGATAGATGAGAACGAGGGGCAGGGCGATGAGGTCGGCGAAGATGAACGCAACCACTCCGCCGAAGGTGATACCACCTTTCCACAGTGCGGCGGCAAGGGGGACATTCCCGATCGAGCAGACGAAGCTGATCAGGGCGACGAACGGTCCGATGATGGCGTTCTCGAGGCTGGTCCAGAAGCCGTGACCGTGGATGAACACGTCCGACCAGAACCACGTCGGAACCAGTGCCGACAGGAACCCGGCCACGACGAAGCCGACGACCAGCTCTCTCCGCAGCATCGTCAGGTCCGACATCGTGTAGCCGGCGGCGTCGGACCAGCCGGCCAGGCTCCGGATCCGCCGGCGCCATCCTTCGGCTTCGAGCGTCACCTCGGAGCCGTGCTGATGCCCCGGGTCGGTCGATGCGTCGACCTGCGCCCTCGCCCGGGCAAGGGCCCGGCCGCGGAGCCACAGGCCAGCGAAGGCGGCCAGGAGCACGATCATGATTGCGCCCCCGATGAACTCGGCGGCGAGGAACTGCCAGCCCATCAGGACGACGAGGACGATGCCGAGCTCGATCACCAGGTTGGTGGAGGCGAACATGAACACCATCGAGGCCACGAAGTCCGCGCCGCGTGCGAACAGGGAGCGGGCCATGGCGGAGGCGGCGTACGAGCAACTCGACGAGGCCATGCCGTACAGCGAGGCGCGGGCCACCGAGGCGGGGCGGTGGTCGCCGAGATGGCGCCCCATCGCTTTGCGGGACACGAACGCCTGGACCGCCCCCGACAACGCGAACCCGAGCACGAGTGCCCACAGCGTGTCGGTGAACATGTAGAAGGCCTCGCGAAGACTCCGGCCGATCCCGCCCCAGAAGCCGCCGAAGGTCAGTGCGAGCAGGTCAGCGTGCACCGCCCGACCTCCCGGGTCCGCAGCGCAATCACGAGCGCACCAGCCTTTCGATGGCGGCCCTGGCCTCGGTGATCTTCTCGTCCGCCTCGGGGCCGCCGGCGGCGACCGCGTCGTGGACGCAGTGGTTCAGATGCTCGCCGAGCAGCTCGAGGGCGACCGCCTGTAGCGCACGCGTCGCCGCCGACACCTGGGTGAGCACGTCGATGCAGTAGGTGTCCTCCTCGACCATGCGGGTGATCCCCCGCACCTGGCCCTCGATGCGGCGGAGCCGCTTGAGCACGGCTTCCTTGTCCTCGCTGTAGCCAACCACCGCTCCCACCTCCTCGTGAGGAGTATACCCCCATGGGGTATCTAGCTATCGAGGGAGGACGCGGTCCAGCTGGCTGCGAGAACTGATGCCGAGCTTCGCGAAGACCTTGCGTAGGTGGTATTGGACGGTGTGGGAGCTGATGAAGAGGCGCGTCGCGATCTCCGGATTGGACAACCCGTCGCGGGCGAGCCGGGCGATCTGGGCCTCTTGCGCCGTGAGCTCGCTGTGCCTGCCGGCGATGGTGCGTCTGCGGACGGTCTCGCCTGCTGCCCGCAGCTCGCCGCCGGCTCGCTCGGCGAAGGCGGCCATGCCCATTGCGTCGAACATGCGATGGGCGGTCCGCAGGTGCTCGCGGGAGTCGGTGGAGCGTCGCTGGCGGCGAAGCCATTCGCCGTAGAGCAGATGGGCGCGCGCCAGATCGGTCTGCATCCGGGTCCGGCCGAGACGGGCGATGGCCTCGAGGTAATGACCCTCGGCCTCCTCAGGTCCTGCCAGGAGCGCCCGCGACCGTGCCTGGAGGCCGAGTGCCCAGTCGGTGCCGCTGGCGCCGGCCATCTCTGACAGCCGCCCAGAGGCGCGCCCGGCTTCGCCGGCGGCGCCGGTCCGCGCCGCCGCCTCGACCAGCTCGACGAGCGCCCAGATCATCGATCCCGGATCGGCCTCGTATGCGGTGGCCCGCCCGGCGGCGTCGAGGGCTTGGTCGTACCGGCCGAGCCCGTTGTAGAGGACGGCACTCGCCCACTCGGCGAAGGTGATCCCGACACCTTCCCCGCGGCGGCTCACGTCCTCGAGGGTGGCTTCGACCAGGGCGATGGTCTGGGCCTCGTCGCCGCGCAGGGCGGCGACGCCGAGGAGACCGTACGGGGCGAGGTTGCTCCCGATGGCCTCGTTGACTGCCCGGGTCTCGTCGCTGAGCGATGCGGCGGCGGTCAGGTCGCCGACGAAGAGCAGGACATAGGTCCGCGAGAGCAGGGCCAGGGGAAGTTCGCTCAGGGCGCCGGTGTCGCGGGCGAGCTGGAGGTGGCGGGCAGAGAGCGCGTCCCAGCGGTCGTCGTCCCCGGCCCGCAACGCGGCGATCGACGCCACCCACAGCCAGCGAAGTTCCTCGTCGGCGGTCATGCCGGCGCCGAAGTCCGACAACGCCTCACGGACCACCGGTACTCCCACCGCGTCCCCCTCGGTGACGCTGCTCACCATGCCGTCCAGCAGGCGGTCGAGGGTGCCGGAACCTGCCCCATTGGTTGCCCGGGCCGCTGCCCGACGCGCCACTTCGGGGACGTCGCCACCTGGTTGGGCGAGGCGGCCGGCGAAGATCGCTGCGGACAGCGCATCCAGATACGCCGCACGGGAGAGATCCGCGTCGATCGCCTCGAACTCGGCAGCCGCCTGGAGCAGAAGGGGCGCTACGTCATTCCCGCGGTTCGTGACGAACGCGAGCTGGGCTCGAACGAGGTCGACACCCGCCCGGTCCGCCCCACGGCACGCTCCCGCTTCGGCGACGCCCAGCAGCTCGGCCGCGGCGTCGAATGCACCCGCACGGACCTTGCCTTCCGCCGCGAGGAGCGCCCGTTCGGCCCTTCGTGTCGAATCGAGAGTGAGGGCGGTCGCGCGCGCCAGATAGGCCCCGGCCGCGGCCAGGCAGCCTCGGTTCAGGGCCAGACCAGCAGCCCGCTCGAGCTCGGCGGCCACCTCTTCGTCGGGCGCGGCGACCGCTTGCGATCGGTGCCACGCCCGGCGTTCCGGGTCGCTGTCCTCCCCGGTGACGGCGGCCAGTGCCCGGTGAGCGCGCCGCCGTTCCTCGGCCGAGGCGGACCGGTAGACGGCGGAGCGAACCAGGGTGTGGCGGAACCGGACCCGGCTGGCGAACTCCGCCAGCCCCTCGGCGGTCGCCGGTGTCGCCGCGACGGGGCCGATGCCGAGCCGGGCGGCCGCTCGCCACAGGAGTGCCGGGTCGCCGGTCGGATCGGCGGCCGCTATGAGCAGCAACTGCCGGGTGTCGGCCGGCAGGGCCGCGATCCGGCGCTGGAAGCTCTCCTCGATCGTGCCCTCGAGGGGCACCGACCCGGGGAGCTCGAACCCCACGGCCAGCTCTGCGGGCGAGAGCTCCTGTGGAAGCTCGAGCAGGGCGAGCGGATTACCCCCGGTCTCGGCGGCGATCTGGTCGCGCACCCGGGGATCGAGCTTCGTGGGAAGGACCGAGTCGAGCAAGGCTCTCGCATCCGCGTCCTTCAGGCCGCTGATCGCCA
>WQVT01000243.1 GCA_009785715.1 Acidimicrobiaceae bacterium
GTCCCGGCCAGCCATCTTGGCTCGGCAGCGGGAGCGCTGGCCGCCTTGGGCTCGCGGCGGCTTGTCCGTTGCCAGCGGTGTTCCGACATCCCTGGGCAGCGAGCGCTGGGCTGCCGCCCCCCCTCGGCGCCGGGCCCGAAGAGGCGGAATGCCGTCCTCCCCTGCCTTGCAGGATCATCGCCACAGGAGCAGTCATCACCGCCCCAACCCCCATCGAAGCGCCCACCCCCATCGATGCCGCCACAGCCGTCGGAGCTGAGCGACACGGCCCCACCTTCGCGGATCTCGGGGTGCTCCCGAGCCTCGTCGACGCCCTCGCCGAGGGCGACATCACCCACCCCTTCCCCATCCAGGCCCTGACGATCGCCGACGCCCTCGCCGGCCGGGACGTGTGCGGAAAGGCCAAGACCGGATCGGGCAAGACGCTCGCGTTCGGCATCCCCCTCCTCCAGAGCCTGCCCGCCGGCACCACCGGCTCGCGCCGCTCCCCCCGGGGCCTCGTACTCGTCCCCACCCGCGAGCTGGCCCGGCAGGTCGCCGACGTGCTGACGCCGCTCGCCGAGGCGGTCGGTCACCGGCTCGTGACCTGCTACGGCGGGACCGGCATGGACGCCCAGCTCCGGGACCTCGCCGCCGGCGCCGACGTCGTCGTCGCCACCCCCGGGCGGCTGATCGATCTCTGCCAGCGGGGTGCGGTCGACCTTTCCCGGATCGAGGTCACCGTGCTCGACGAGGCCGATCGCATGGCGGACATGGGATTCATGCCGCAGGTCGAGTGGCTGCTGCGCCACCTGGTCGCCCGCCGGCAGACCATGCTCTTCTCCGCCACCCTCGACAGCGACGTGGACCGCCTGGTCCGCAACGAGCTCAGCGATCCCGTCTACCACGAGGTGGTCTCGGAGACCCCGACCGTGTCGGCGATGGCGCATCGTTTCCTGCAGGTGCACCAGATGGACAAGGTCCGCGTCGTGGCGTCGATCTGCCGGGGGGCGCAACGCACCATCGTCTTCGTGCGCACCAAGCGGGGGGCCGACCGGCTGACGGCGGCGCTTCGGGCCGAGGGGATCAACGCCCGAGCAATCCACGGCGATCTCCGCCAGCAGATCCGGGAGCGGGCGCTCCGCCAGTTCGCCGAGGGCCGCCTGCCGGTGCTCGTCGCGACCGACGTCGCCGCCCGGGGCATCGACGTCGACGATATCGACGTGGTCGTCCACTTCGACCCGCCCGAGGACCACAAGGGCTACCTGCACCGCTCCGGCCGCACGGCCCGGGCCGGCCGTCAGGGCCTGGTGGTCACCCTGGTGCTCTGGAACGAGCACCGCGACGTCGAGCGGATCCAGAAGCGCCTGGGCCTGGCGCAGCCAGTGGTCGAGATGTTCTCGAACGACCCGCGTCTCGCCGACCTCTCCGGCTGGGACCCGGCGTCGGTCTCCGTCGCCTGAGGCATCCCTAGGCCGGCGCCCGTCGGTTCCCTAGGCTGAACGGCGCTCGCCATGACCGCCCTCAAAGTCCTCGCCTTCGGCGCCGGTGTGGTGATCATCGCCTTCACCCTCCTCTCGGCCATCCGCTCGACGATCCTGCCGAGAGCCGTCAACAACCGCCTCGGGCGGCTCTCGATCCGCGTGGTGCTGGCGGGGACCCACCTCTGGACCGGGCGCTCGCCGAGCTACGAGAGCCGGGACCGGGTGATGGCCATGTTCGGCCCGATGGTCCTGCTCGTGATGCTCCTGAGCTGGCTCGTGCTCATCATCGGCGCCTATATCCTGATCTTCCTCGCCCGCGGCACCGGCTCGGTCACGAAGGCGCTCGAGCTATCGGGCTCGTCGATCTTCACCCTCGGGACCGTCCCGGCGCATGGGCTCGTCAACGACCTGCTGAGCTACAGCGAGGCCGGCATAGGCCTGCTCTTGGTCACGCTGCTGATCACCTACCTGCCGAGCATCTACAGCGCGTTCTCCCGCCGGGAGAACGGCGTCGCCCTCCTGCGGGTGCGCGCCGGCACCCCTCCCTCCGCCGCCGCCATGCTCATCCGCTACCACCGCATCGAGGGCGCCGGAGAACGCCTGCGAGGGGTCTGGCAGACGTGGGAGTCGTGGTTCAACGACATCGAGGAGTCGCACACCTCCTTCCCGATCCTCGCCTACTTCCGCTCGCCCCAGCCGACCGAGAGCTGGATCACCGCCGCGGGCGTCGTGCTGGACACCGCCTCCATGTGGCAGGCGGCCGTGGAACACCCGACGGACCCGAACGTCCAGCTGTGCATCCGGGCCGGGTTCCAGGCCCTTCAGCGGATCGCCGACTCGCTCGAGATCCCCTACGACGACGACCCGGCGCCGACCGACCCGATCACCATCAGCAGGGACGAGTGGGACGAGTCGGTCGAGGAGATGGCCGGTGCCGGCGTCCCGATCCGGGACGATCGTGACGACGCATGGAGGGCATGGAAGGGCTGGCGGGTCAACTACGACACGGTGTTGCTCGACGTCGCCCGCCGCGTGGAGGCGCCGCCGGTCCCCTGGGTGTCCGACCGCAGCCCGCTGGGCCACTCCCCTGCGCGGAAGCTCCATCGGGCCCGACGGGTCCTCAGCCGAGGCGACAGCGCCTGAGCGTGCAGGGCCCGAGGTCGACCACCTCCACGCCCGAGCCGGGCCCCTCCGGCACCCTGATCGTGCCGTCGGGCTCCAGGCGGACGGGGTCGCGCACCACGTCGGCCGCCCAGAAGCGGTCCGAGGCCGAGAGGTCTCCGGGTAGGGCAAAGTTCGCAAGGGTGGCAAGGGCGAGGTTGGCCGCCCTCCCGACGCCGGTTTCGAGCATCCCGCCGCACCAGGCCGGGACCCCGGCAACGGCACAGAGATCGTGGATGCGGACCGCTTCGAGATAGCCGCCGACACGGCCCGGCTTGATGTTGACGACCGAGCAGGCGCCGAGGGCCAGTGCCGCCGAGGCGGTTTCGAGCGAGACGATCGCCTCGTCGAGGCAGACCGGGGTGGTGATCTGTCTGGCCAGCGTGGCGTGGCCGACCAGGTCGTCGTCGGCGAGCGGCTGCTCGACCAGCAGGAGACCGAAGCGGTCCAGTTCCGCAACGGCCGAGGCGGCCGAGGGACCGAGTGAGGCGTACGCACCGTTCGCGTCGACCTGCAGCGCGAGGTCGCCGAACCGCTCGCGCACGGCCCCCACCGGCACGGTGTCCCAACCCGGCTGCACCTTCAGCTTCACCCGCCGGTAGCCCTCCTCGACGCGGCGGCTCACCTCCTCGAGCAGCTTTGGCACGGACCCGGAGATGCCCACCGCCACGCCGGCCGGGACCCGGTCCCGTGGCGGCCCCCCCACGCTCGAGCAGGCCCGGAGGTGTTCGGCCAGGCTGACGCCCGCGGCGCGCAGTTCGGCGTCGAGGACGGCGGCCTCCAGGCCCGCCTTGGCCATCCGGTGGCCCTTGAACGCGGCCAGGGCCCCGGCCACCTCCGCGCCCCGGCTCGGGGCCGCCGCCAGCAGGGCCGGCACCAGGAACCGGCGCAGCACGTCCCACGCGCCCTCGACGTACTCGGAGCTGTAGGTGGGGGCGACCTCCGCCACGCATTCCCCCCAACCCTCGACCCCGCCGAGCTCCACCCGGACGAGGAGGGCGTCGCGCTCGGTCATCGTCCCCGCACCGGTCACCCACGGCTCGACGAGGGGAAGGCGGACCTGCACCAGCTCGACCGACTCGAGCCCCGAGGCGGTCACGGAGTGGAGTCCCCCCGGTCTCCGGGTTCGGCGGGGGGTTGGGTCGGATGGCGGCCCACGTAGCTCTGGCGCCGCAACGGGACGAACTTCCGCACCAGGAAGATCGCCACCACGATCACCACCACCGCCGCACCGAGACCGTAGAAGTCGGCCGGGTCGTTCTGCGGCCCGGGGAGCGCCGGCTGCTTCGGGGACACGGTCTGCCCCGGCGCGCCCGGGATCGTCACGAAGCCTGTCCCCGACGGTGCGGTCACCACGGGCGACGTGGTTGGGACCGGCGACGTCGGATCGGTCAGGCTCAGGCTCACACCCAACGGTGTACCAGGCCGGTGGGGGCGTGCAGCCGTCAGTCAACCTTTGTCCGACCCTGCTCCCGCTAGCCTTGGGCGGGTGTCCGACTCCTGGTCGATCGAACCCAACGGCCCCCTCCGGGGCGAGGTATTGGTGCGGGGCTCGAAGAACGCCGTGACCAAACACATGGTCGCGGCGCTCCTCGGCGACGGGCCGAGCACCATCGACAACGTCCCCGAGATCGGCGACGTCGAGATCACCACCAAGCTCCTCGAGGCGGTCGGGGCCGGCGTCGAGCGGGCGGGCGAGCGCCTCACCGTGCACCCGCCGAGCGAGCCGACGCCGACCGTGCCGCTCTCGTTCACGGGCCTGAACCGCATCCCGGTCCTGATGCTCGGCCCGCTGCTGCACCTGACCGGCGAGGCGTTCGTGCCCCTGGTGGGCGGCGATCGAATCGGGCGCCGGCCGGTGGACTTCCACGTCGACGCCATGCGGTCCTTCGGCGCCGAGGTCACGGTGACCGACGAGGGGATCGCGGCCCGCTCGACGGGGCTGCGGGGTGCCATCATCGCCCTGCCCTATCCGAGCGTCGGGGCGACCGAGTCGGCGCTGCTCACCGGGGCGCTGGCCGAGGGCAAGACGGTGATCCGCAACGCCGCCAACGAGCCCGAGGTCCTCGAGCTCGCCCTGCTGCTGCAGCGGATGGGGGCGCGGATCGAGCTGTTGCCCGACCGCCGGATCCTGATCGAGGGCGTCGAGCACCTCCGGGGCGCCAACACCCGCCTCCAGGGTGATCGCAACGAGGCGTTCAGCTACCTGATCGCCGGCCTGCTCAC
>WQVT01000244.1 GCA_009785715.1 Acidimicrobiaceae bacterium
CAAAGGCGAACACCGCGTTGAGAAAATAGGCGGCAGCCGTCAACGCCGCAATCGCCGCCACGAAGGGAACACCGATCGGGCCGAAGACACGGTCGAGCTCTTTTCCCTGCACCACATGCAACCTCAGGTCGAACATGGCCAGCCAAATGAGGATTGCTGGAACAACCTGGACCAAGGTTAGCCGCCAGTTAATGACGAGCAGCCTGACGCCGTGGAACAGCATGACGAGGGCGCCCACCGCTAGGGCCAAGGGCGCGAGCAGCGGGTGTCGCTGACTCAGGAGAACCAGGCCGTCCTCCACCGCGGTCTCATCGCCCTCCCGGATAGCGACAACCATTCGCTCTAACAGGCCGAGTATCCGTGTGCGCTCGCTCCCCTGACTTGGTGTCGGCTTCGCCACCGTCAACGGCTCTCAGCGGTTATTGGGGACGCGCGCTCACTACGCGCGGCGTGCACGCCGCCGCCTCCTTCTGTTTTTCATCCTCGCGGGCAGGAGGAACTCCGCGACGCAGCCGAACACCGCAATAACGAGTCCACCAAGTACCGCGGATCCGAAGTTGTCGAGGGTGAGGCGATCCGAAATGACAGCCGTTATCTCCAGGATGGCCGCGTTGATGACCAGCAGGAAGAGACCGAGGGTCATGGCGATGAGGGGAAGCGCGAGAAGACGGAAGATCGGCCCGAGGATCAGGTTGACGACCGAGTAGATGAGGGCCAGCCACACATACCAGAAGAAACCTCCGTGCACATGCACTCCGGGAACGATCCGCGCCGCGCCGGCGATGATCGCCGCCAGCACAACCAGTCGGACAACCAACCTGGCCAGCATGGCAGCGCACCCTCTCCGGCCCGGGGGCCTCTCCACCTCCGACCAGGTTCATGCTACCTCTGCTTCCAGGGCCGTGAGTACCGCCCGTCTCATCACAACCGGTCCGAAGGGTCGCGGGAGTGGGCTGTGGGCTGAAATAGGAAGCTAAATGTCGTGTGCCGAGAAAAAAGTTGACGTTTCAAAAATGGTCCATCTTGAGCTCATGACATCGGGAGTATGCCTTTGGTGGGATTACAGGCACCTCAATTTGTGCTCCAAGGAGAAAGTTGACGTTCGGGTGGTCGCATGACTATTCGTGGCGCGAATGCGTTCCAAGGGCTAGGCTTTGGGCACCGCGGTTTTGCGGAGTTCTGCCGCGGCGGCACTTGGCGACCAGGGAGCGTGACGAGCGATGACAGATCAGGCTGTCAATGAGCCTCAGGTGGGTCGGCCCAGGGCGGAGAGGAGTCCGTTCCCCCCGATCGCTGATTACGGGTTTCTGTCGGATTGTGAAGTTTCCGCGCTCATTGCGCCGAGCGGCAGCGTCGAGTGGATGTGTCTGCCACGAATGGATGGCCCGAGTGTCTTCGCCACGATCTTGGATCGGGGAGCGGGATGGTTTCGGTTCGGCCCTGCGGACGTCAGGGTCCCGTCGGGCCAACGCTATCTGCCGGGGACGATGGTGCTCGAGACGACGTGGGGCACGGCCACCGGCTGGATGGTGGTCCGCGATGTTCTGCTCGTTGGTCCGTGGCGTCGTGACGCGGCGAGATCCTCCACTCACCAGCGCGTACCGACCGACCACGCTGCCGAGGGTGTGTTGTTGCGGACGGCCCGCTGCGTACAGGGCACGGTCGACTTGGTGTTGGAATGCGAGCCGGCGTTCGACTACGGGCGCCGACGTGGCACCTGGCAGCATTCCGGAGTCGGTTACGGGCAGGCTGAGGTCAGCGCGGAAGGCCTCTCGTCGCCACTGCAGTTGACGAGTGACCTGAACCTGGGCTTTGAAGGCCCGCGGGCTTTGGCCCGTCGTCGTCTCCGCGCCGGGGAGGAGGTCTTCTGCGCGCTGTCGTGGGACAACGCAACGGCCCCGCAGACCTTCGACGAGGCACAGGGACGCTTGATCACCACGGCAGAGTTCTGGCAGGAGTGGATTAGCCGGGGCAGCTTTCCCGATCACCCGTGGCGCAAGTACCTGGAGCGTTCAGCGCTCACGTTGAAGTCGCTGATCTACGCTCCCACCGGCGCTCTCTTGGCGGCGGCGACATCGTCGCTGCCGGAGACGCCCGGTGGAGACCGCAACTACGATTATCGTTACACCTGGTTGCGGGATTCGACATTTATGCTCTGGGGTCTGTATACGCTGGGGCTGGACCGCGAGGCCGTCGACTACTTCTATTTTCTCACCGACTTGGTCGAACGGGATGCGGATCTGCAGATCATGTATGGGATCGGCGGCGAACGAGAGCTGACCGAACAGACACTCGATCATCTCTCCGGCTATGATGGTGCCCGCCCCGTGCGTATCGGTAATGGAGCTTGGGATCAGCGCCAGCACGACGTCTGGGGCGTGCTGCTGGACTCGGTCTACCTCCACGCACGATCGCGTGACCGGCTGGACGAGCGAAGGTGGCCGATCCTGGTACGACTGGTTGAGGCTGCGCTCGCCCACTGGGCCGAGCCAGACCAGGGGCTTTGGGAGGTCCGGGGCCCTGCCCAGCATTTCACGGCGTCCAAGGTCCTGTGCTGGGTCGCTGTCGACCGGGGGGTCAAGCTGGCGCTCATGCGCGGCGATAGCGACCGCGCCAGGGCTTGGCGCCAGATGGCAGACGAAATCCATGCCGACATCTGCGCCAAGGGCGTCGACGGGCGCGGTGTCTTTGTTCAACACTATGAGACCACAGCTCTGGATGCCTCGGCGCTGCTGATCCCGCTGTTGGGGTTCTTGCCGCCCGGTGATCCACGTGTGCGCTCGACTGTTCTGGCCATCGCCGATGAACTCACCGAAGACGAGTTGGTCCTGCGTTACCGCGTTGAGCACACTGATGATGGCTTCGAAGGTGAAGAGGGAACTTTCACTATTTGCTCGTTCTGGCTGGTCTCGGCGCTCGTTGAGATCGGCGAAGTGGAGCGGGCGCGGGCACTGTGCGAGAAGTTGCTGTCCTACGCCAGCCCTCTGTTGTTGTATGCGGAGGAAATCGACGCCCATTCAGGTCGTCATCTAGGAAATTTCCCACAGGCGTTCTCGCACCTGGCGCTGATCAACGCCGTCATGCACCTCATTAACGAGGAAGAAAGGCAAGCCGCGTTCACATTTTCCCATGACTCTCTGGGCCCAGAGGTGGCAGCGGCCGTGGCGTCCCCAGGGACCGAGACCGTGCCCGGCGATGACCGCTGACCCGGTGTTGGCGCCGTCGGGCCCCTGGTTCTCGGCGATCCAAGACGATTGCGGAGCTGCCTGTGGACGCTGACCTCAGTTTGCTTGTCATTGGCGGCGGCCCAGGCGGGATCAGCGCCGCGTTGCAGGCCACGGAGCTTGGTGCGCGGGTCACGCTGCTCGAGTCCCACCGTGTGGGAGGTACCAGTTTCAACCGGGGTCCCGCACCGGTGCGCACGGTGGCTCGAGCCGCCCGCTTGGCGCGGGACTGGACGTCGTGGTCTTCGTTCGGTCTGCGGGGTCCGGCGCCTGTGCCGGACCTGTCCGCAGTCCTCGCCAATAGTCAACGGGTGGCGCGCTACGCGCACGAGAAGAAGGATCTTGGCGGTCATCTCCGCAGACAGGGAATCGACCTGATCGAGAACCTCGGTCCGGTCGGGTTCGCCGGCCCGCACTCCGTGGCCGCTGGCGACGGGCGTTCCTGGTCCGCAGACCGCATCATCATCGCCGTGGGTGGCCACGCCGCGCGCCTGCCGATCCCCGGAGTCGAGCATGCGCTGACCTACGAAGACATCCCGGCGCTGACCAGCCTGCCAGAGCGGGTGGCCGTGGTCGGCGGCGCCGACACCGGCTGCCAGATCGCCTCGATCTTCCGGGACCTCGGCGTCGCTGTCACCGTGTTCGAGGCGGGGCCGGTCCTGGTGCCGGCCGCCGACCCGAGCGTCTCAGCCGAGCTCACTCGTGCGTTCACCGCCCGCGACGTGGCAGTCGCCACCAACACTCTGGTCAAGGCCCTGGACCGGCATGAGGAAAGGGTCAGCATCGACTATCAGGGCATCTCAGGCCCGGGCCGGCTCGAGGTCGACGCCGTATTCCTGGCCGTTGGCTGGCCGGCCAACTTCGGCGGGCTGCGCCTCGACGCGGCCGGCGTTCAGGCGAGCCCCGCTTCTATCCCGGTGGATGACTATCTGCGCACCAATGTGGAGCACATCTACGCCGTGGGTGACGTCAATGGCCGTTTCATGCTCGTCCAGACGGCTCGGATGGAAGGCCGCGTCGCGGCGCGGAATGCGATTCTGGCTGAAACCAAGCCGGCACCATATGATATTATTCCCAGTGGCAGCTTCACTGATCCCGAGTATGGGCGGGTGGGCCTGACCGAAACTGAAGCAGCTGAGCGTTACGACATCGTTACCGGCATTGCCAGGTATGATGACCTACTTAGGCCCGTTGCGGATGGTCGCCCCGAGGGCTTCTGCAAGCTGATCGTCGACCGGCAAAGCCATACTATTCTCGGAGGGCACGTCATCGGCGAATACTCGGCGGAGACGGTGCAAACCGTCGCGGCGGCGATGGCGGGAGGCATGACCGTGGAGCAGGTCGCTGAGATGCAGCTTGCGTACCCGACGTTTACCGAGGGTGTCAGCATGGCTGCGCACAAAATCTGTCGTGCCATGGGGATCGGGCGCTTCCCACAGGTGTGGAGCTATCTCGGATCCGAGGAGTGATCAACGCTTCGTACATCACGAGCCGTTATTAGGGGAGGAGAACCGTGAAGGCCCTCGCAGTGTTCCCGGGATCTCGCGAGATCAAGCTCGTCGACATGAATGATCCTGACATCTCCGAGCCTGATCAGGTCAAGCTGCAGATACTTGACGTCGG
>WQVT01000245.1 GCA_009785715.1 Acidimicrobiaceae bacterium
GCCAACGCCGTCATCTACGGCACTGACGTCTTCGGTGCGATCGTCATGCGCCCGGCGCTCACCGCAGTTGACGATCGAACGCTGACCCAGGCGACGGGTCACATGCACCGCATCGCCGACGTCCGCTTCAAGGCAATCGGCATCGGCGGACTGATCGCCGCCATAGCCACCGCCGGGCTCGCCGCCGGGACAGGGCGCTGGGTAAGCGCCGGAGCCGCGGCCGTCGCCGCGCTCGCCCTCGTGACCTTCGTCGTGATCTACACCGTGGTCAACAAGCCCGTGAACACGACGCTCACCGCTGCGGCGCTCGCCGACCGGGTGCCGGGCGACGCTCGGCAACTCCAGGACCGGTGGGAATCCGTCATCAACGGGCGCGTCGCACTCCAGGCCCTCGCACTCGCCGCCCTGTGCCTCGGGCTCGCCGCGGCGTGAGTTCGCCGCGGCGAGCGCAGAGTTCTGGTGGGCCGGGAAGGATTTGAACCTCCGTAGGCTTCGCCGGCAGATTTACAGTCTGCTCCCTTTGGCCGCTCGGGCACCGACCCAGGACCAGAGAACTCTAGCCGGTCAATAGTGGATGACGCCCCGCGACCCGCCGCCGCAGGTGACGGCGTCGCCGTTGACGGCCTGGGCCAGCGGCGACGCCAGGAAGGTGATGACCGTCGCGACCTCATCGGCATCGACGATCCGGCCGAGCGCGTTCGCCGCCCCGAGGCGCCGCTCGATCTCCTCGACCGTGGTGCCGGAGTTCTCGGCACGCCACGCCAGCACGGCCGGGGTGGCCTCGGTGCGCACGTAGCCGGGGTGGACGACCACCACGCCGATCCCCGACGGGCCCAGTTCGTCGGCCGCGTTCTTCGTCAAGGCGGCCACCGCGACGTTGCGCATCGACCCGATCACCGTGCCGGTCGTGCGCGCCCCGAGCCCGCTCACGTTCACGATCCGGCCGCCGCCGGCCGCCGCCATGTGCGGAGCGACCTCCCGGATCATCCGCAGGTAGCCGAGCACCTTCACGTTCATGTCGGCATAGAAGGACTCGTTGGTCACCTCGACGACCTTCGGGGCCCGATTCTGCCCGCTCGGCTGGGCGGCGCTGTTCACCAGGATGTCGATGCCGCCGAGGGCGTCGACCGCCTCGGCGACGGCTCGCCGCACGGACTCGTCCTCGTTCGTGTCGACCACCACCGGCACGGCCCCGCTCGCCTCGGCTGCGGCCTTCAGCGTCTCGGGGGTGCGGGCCATGATGACAACCCGGGCCCCCTCCGCGATGAGTTTCTTGGCCGTCGCCAGACCGATCCCCCGGCTCCCCCCGGTCACCACGGCCCGCTTCCCACTCAGCTGTAGATCCATAAAGGTTGCTTAGCACTTACGAAACAAGCCGCGCCTTTTGGACCTTCCCCATCGCGTTGCGTGGCAGATCGTCGACCAGCACGACCCGCCGGGGGCGCTTGTGGACCGAGAGCCTGGACGCCACGAAGTCGGTCAGCGCGGCCGCCTCGACCCCATCGGCGACGACGAAGGCCGTCACCACCTGACCGAGATCCTCGTCGGGGAGGCCGACCACCGCCGCCTCGCGCACGGCCGGGTGCGAGAGCAGGGCGTCCTCCACCTCGCCGGCGCCGATCCGGTACCCGCCGCTCTTGATCAGATCGGTGGACGCCCGCCCGAGCAGCCGGTGGTAGCCGCCGGCGTCGACGGCCGCGACGTCGCCGGTGCGGAACCACCCGTCGACGTAGGACTCGGCCGTGGCGTCGGGACGGTTGAGGTAGCAGTCCGAAAGCATGGGACCCGCCACCTCGAGCTCGCCGACGGACTCGCCGTCCGCCGGCACCGGTTCGCCGTCCGCCCCGAGGACCCGGGTGCTCACGCCCGCCAGCGGAACCCCGACCCAGCCCGGCCGGCGCTCGCCGTCGGCCCGGACCGCGATCGTGATCAGGGTCTCGGTCATGCCGTAGCGCTCGACGGGCGCCGATTTCGTCGTCGCCAGGAGGGCATCGAAGGTGGGGCGGGGCAAGGGGGCGCTGCCCGACACGAGCAGCCGCGCTCGCCGGAGCTCGGTGGCGGCCGCGGGGTCGGCCACGACGCGCGACCAGACGGTCGGCACCCCGAAATAGAGCGAGCCGCCCCTCGTCACGGCCTCGGCGTAGCGCTCCGGGGTCGGGCGCCCGGTGTGGATCAGCGGGCCTCCGACGCGAAGCGCCCCGAGCACGCCGAACACCAGACCGTGGGCGTGGAACAGGGGCAGGCCGTGGACCAAGGTGTCGGTGGGGGTCCAGTCCCAGGCGTCGGCGAGGCCGTCGAGGTCGGCGGCGATGGCCGCACGGCTGATCACCACCCCCTTCGGTGGCCCGGTGGTGCCCGACGTGTAGAGGATCATTCCGGTGGCATCCCCGGCCGGTTCGCCGTGACTCCCCCGGCCCCGGGCGGCGACCTCCACCTCCACGCGCTCGAGGCCGTCGGGGACGCCACCCTCCGCCCCGGGCGCCTCGCCACCGGCACCCACCAGAAAGAGGACGGCCCCGCTGTCGGAAAGCACATGGGACCGCTCCGCGGGCCCGGCGTCGGGCGCCACCGGCACCACGGGCACGCCCGCCGCCAGCCCGCCGAGCACGGCAACGACCGTCTCCAGCGATGCCGTGGCGTGGACGGCGATCACCGACGCGCCGGCCACCCGGTCGGCCACCGCCCCAGCCGCCGAGCGGAGCCCGTCACTCGACAGTCGCCGGCCGTCGACTTCGATGAGGGCGGGACGGTCGGGAGCGTCGGGGCTGAGCGCGGGCAGCAGCACAACTCGACGGTAACGTGAACCTATGCCCACCTTCGACGTCGTGTCCGAGGTCGACCTCCAGGAGGTCCGCAACGCCGTGGACCAGGCGCAGCGCGAGCTGGCCAACCGTTTCGACTTCAAGGGCACCGACTCCCGTGTCGAGATGCACGACTACGAGCTTCGCCTCGCCTCCTCGACGGAGGACCGCCTGAAAGCCGTCGTCCAGGTGCTGGAGGAGAAGCTGGTGAAGCGCAAGGTGTCACTCAAGGTCCTCGACTTCGGCAAGGTCGAGGAGGGATCCAAGGGAGCGGTGCGCCAGTCGGTCACCCTGAAAAACGGGCTCAACGCCGACAACGCCAAGGCGATCAATCGGTTCATCAAGGAGAAGGCCCCGAAGGGCGTTCAGTCCTCGACCCAGGGGGCCCAGGTGCGGGTGAGCGGCAAGAAGCGCGACGACCTACAGGCCGTGATCGCCGGTCTTCGCGAGGCCGACTTCGATATCCCCCTCCAGTTCGAGAATTTCCGCGACTGACCCGGGCACCTCGGCGAGCCCGAGGCGGCGGTAGACGCTCCGCAGCGGCGGAGGCGCCCACCAGTTGATCGGGCCGGCGACCTTCATGAAGGCGGGGACGAGCACGCCCCGGATCAGGGTCGCGTCCACCAGGATCGCGAGCGCCGTGCCGACACCGAACAGCTTGAGGAACGTGACGTTCGACAGCCCGAAGGCGAAGAACGTCACGGCGAGCAGGCCGGCGGCCGTGGTCAGGATTCGCCCGGTGCGGGCCAGTCCGCCCACCACCGCCTCGTCGTTCGCCAACCCGCCGTCGTGCAGCTCCTTGATCCGCGACAAGAGGAACACCTCGTAGTCCATCGAGAGGCCGAAGGCGATGCAGAAGACGAGCAACGGCATGGTGGTGCTGGTCGCCGTGGGCGTGAAGTTGAGCAACCCGGAGAGGTGTCCCTCCTGGAAGATCCACACGATCACCCCGAAGATGGCGGTCAGGCTCAGGGCGTTCAGCACCAACGCCTTCAGGGGGAGGACCAAGCTTCCGGTGAAGGCGAACAGGACCACGAAGGTGGTGATCACCATCAGCACGAGCGCCAGGGGCAACTGGCTCCCGAGGTCGTGCTTCTGGTCGACCAGCTGGGCCGCGGCGCCGCCGACGTAGGTGGTGGCGCCGGACGGCGGCGGCAACGCCCGCGCCTCGTGCACGAGATTCGCTGCGGCGTTGCTCTCGGTGTCGGGGGTGATCAAGGCCTGGAACCAGCTGACGTCGCCGGCCTCGTGCCCTGCTGCCGCTGGGCCGGCCTGTGCGCCGTGCACCCACGTGCCTCCCGGCCCGACGACCCGTGCCACGCCGGCGAGCGAGGATAGCTCCCGGCTATAGGCGGCGGCTGCCGGCTGGCCGAGGCGGCTCGAGGTCACCACGTCCAGGGTGTCGGTTGCGTTGTTCGGGAACTGGGTGCGCAGGGCGTCTCCCACCTGCCGGACGGCCACCGACGTCGGCACGACACGATCGTCCGGGGCGCCCCAATGGACGTTGGCAAAGGGGATCGCGACGAGGACCAGCACGGCGATCACGGGCAGGGCCGTGCGCGCGGGATGGGCCATGACCCGTCGCGCCACGCCGGTCCAGAACCGGGATTCCGCCACTTGCGCCTTCCCGACCCGACCACTCAACCGGTTCCGCCGCCATGGCACGGTCCAGGCGTTGACCCGCGGCCCGAGCGCCACCAGGATCGCCGGGAGGACGACGAGGGCGGCCACCATCGCGACGGCCACCACGCTGATCCCGGCGTAGGCGAAGGAGCGCAGGAAGTAGACGGGAAAGACGATCAGGGCGGCCAGGGCGGCGGCGACGGTGGCGGCCGAGAAGACGATGGTCCGGCCGGCGGTGGCGATGGTCGTCCGGACGGCCCCGGCGGGGGTCTGACCCCCGGCCAGTTCCTCCCGGTAGCGGTTCACCACGAGCAGCGAGTAGTCGATGCCGAGCCCAAGGCCCATGGCGGTGGTGACGTTGATCGCATAGATGCTGACGTTGGTCAGGCTGCCGAGCAACCA
>WQVT01000246.1 GCA_009785715.1 Acidimicrobiaceae bacterium
CCCGACGGCGCGAGCGTTCGTGAGGAGCCCACCGGCGGCCGGCCCGAGGGCGCCGGCGTTCGGGATGACCCGACCGGCGGGCGGCCCGAGGGCGCGTCGGTGTTCGACCAGGAGACCCGCACCTGGGCGAAACGCCCCACGCCGCCACCGGAGGATGTCCCCACCGCACCTCCGCGAAAGCCGTCCCGGTGGCTGGTCGCCGTCGCCGGCCTCGTCGCGGTGGTAGTCGTCGCCGCCGTCGTCGGGGTGCTCCTCTCCCGCGGCTCGCCGGCCCCGAAGAACCCGAGGCCGACGCCCACGCTGCAGAACCCGTCCGCGGCGCTCGCGGCCAGGCTCGCCCCCCGCGACGTCGAGGTCGTCAACGAGCAGCCCACCACCGTCACGATCCGTTGGGTCGACCCGAACAACGGGACCTACCCCCTCGTCGTCCAGTGGTCCGGCCACGTGCAGAAGACCACCGGCAACACGCAGACCGTGGTCGCCGGCCTCGACCCCTCCAGGGGCTACTGCTTCGTCATAGCTGCCGTCTATGGCGTTGGCGGGGAGACGGCGGACGCGGCGCCCGTCTGCATCCGCGGCGCAACCCCACCGACAACCCACCACACCGAAGCGCGTTAGTCCCCGCGTCCGGGGCGCGAACCGACGAGCAACGCGCCGATCCGCTGACGCGGGGGCGTCGCCTGGGTCACGGCGCGGACCGTGAGGTCGCTGCACGCCCACGCCTGGGAGGCGAGGCCGTCGTCGGCGATGCCGGCGTAGACGGCCTGGTCGACGATCGTGGCGAGTTGCCTGGTCGGCGCCCCGACGGCGGGGACGATCCGCTCCGCCTCCAATGAAACTTCGCTCGGCGTGAGGCCGCGCAACGGCATTCGCATCGGGGCGAGCGAATCGAGGACCTCCGCCCACGCCCCGAGCACCCGCTCGGCCGGCTCGGCCGCCCGCCGCCGGCGAACCCGCCGACGCCAGCGCACCAGGACCCTGGCGAGCACCCAGGCGGCGCCCGCCGCCAGCAGGCCGGCGACGACGAACCACGGCCAGCCGACCCCGGACCCGCCGTGCGGCTGGCGTTGCGGAGCCCGGGGGACCGTGGTGGGTGTGGGCAGGGTGGTCGGAGAGGACTGCGCCTGCGCCACCGATTGCCTGACCTTGGCGAGCCCCTGTTCGGCCGCCGGGATCGTGGTCGGTTTCGTGCTCGCCTGGTGGCCGGTCGCGGACGGGAAGGGGTTGAACGCCACCCACCCCAGCCCGCCGAGATCGACCTCCGGCCAGACGGTGACGTCCGCCGCCGTCACCACGGTCCGCTTCAAGGCGGGGTCGATGGCCCCGGGCGTGAATCCCACCGCGAGCCGGCTCGGCAGCCCGACGCTTCTGGCCATCAGCGCGAACGCGGTGGCGAACTGCTCCCGGGTACCCGCACGGTCCTGGGCGAGGGCCGAGAGGCGGGCGCAGTTCGACCCGGGCGTCGCCTTGGTGTCGAGACGGAAGCCCCCCCTCGTCGCCAGCTCCTGCTCCACCGCCACCGCCAGTTGGTCGGGCAGCGGCGACACGTCGGTCGTCGCCTGCGACGCCAGCCTCCGGAGGGAGGAGGGGAAGCACGAGGGCAGGGCGGTGAGCGCCGCCACCGACTGGCCGCTCCCGATGCCGGCGCTGTTCAGGGCGTCCAGGCTCGGCTGCGAGAGGCGGCCGGAGAGGTCATAGACCTGGTTCGCACCGCCTCCGGGGTTGACGAGGATGGAGGTCAGGGGATCGAAGTCCAGACTGGCGGGCGCCACCCCGGTCGGCAGTCCGGCGGTGGGCACCCACGGCCCGGGGAGGGCCTGCAGGTGCACGGCGACGTGCACCTCGGGGCCGAGCAGCCCGGCCGACACCCCCGCCGGCAGGCTCAGGATCCCCCCGGCGCGGCTGGCCTTCGCATCGGTGCTCCATCCGGCCCCGTCGTAGTCGTCGAGGCTGACGAGCCGCCAGTCGCTCGGGTCGGCGAGCCACGCCTGGTCGACCGACGCCGTGAACATCACCGTCTTCTGCTCACGCTGCCACGCCGGCATCTCGTCGAGCGGGTCTGGGGTGCTGGCGAGATCGACCGGCGGGGACACGACGCTGCGCAGGTCGACCGGCTGGCGCAGCGTGGCGAGCGGCAGCCGGTGGCCGACGCCGATGCTGACGGCGAGGACGACAACGGCCGTGCCTATGGCGGCCAGCACCCGACCCGGTGGCACCCATACCACGCCCTCGCCGGCGGGGCGGGAGACGAGCAACAGGTAGGCCGCGGCGAGCACGAGCGCCGGCCCGGCGACCGCCGCAAGCGAACCCGGGCCGTGGACGCCGAGCAGCAGGGCGACGACGAGGACGAGCCCGGCGGGCGCCAGGGCGTCGATCCCGGGCGGACGCCGGGTCGCGGCGACGACGGCCCACGCCACGCCGAGCGCGACGAGCCCGGCGGCGAGCGGGAGGCGGTCGGCCGTCGGGGGGACCGGCACGCTGGTGGTGAGGATGCGGCTCCAGCCGTCGACCAGGGCGGCGAGCCCCTGCGAGAGCGGCCTGGCCGTCGGGGTGGAGAAGACGGCTCCTGCCAGGAAGGCGGAGACGAGCGTGCCCGCCACGAGCAACACGGGCGGCAGGACATAGGAGTGGACAAAGGATCGCCTTGATGGCGAGAGGGCCTCGCGGGCGGCCACGCCGGCGGCGGCGCCGAGAATGGCCGCGACGGCGAGCGGGCCGGGCAGCGGATTCCACGTGAAGACCCGCTGGAAGGCACCTCCTGCGGCCAGCACGGTCAGTGCCGCCGCCAACGCCGGGATATAGCGGCGCGCGGAGAGGTGCGGGCGGGCTGCCGATGAGGGAGCGCTCACGTCGGCCACAGCGCCAGCACCTCCGCCGCCCCGCTCGCCTGGCACACCTGGAGTCTCCCGATCTGGCGGGTCGTCGCACCCGCCGACT
The DNA here is from genome assembly GCA_009785715.1 of Acidimicrobiaceae bacterium. Classification (GTDB taxonomy): domain Bacteria; phylum Actinomycetota; class Acidimicrobiia; order Acidimicrobiales; family Palsa-688; genus WQVT01. The sequence goes on from WQVT01000246.1 coordinate 2,938, forward strand.
CGCTGCCGATGATCAGTGCGCTCACCCGGTTGTACCGGCTCGCGAGGCGATCGAGCGCGGCGGGGTCGTCGTCGAGGCGGTCCCCGGTCACGAGCACCGCGGCGCTGCCGCCGGACTCCACCTCGAGCCCGAGCACGGCGCGATCCAGATCACCCGTGTCCCCCAACCGAAGCTCGGCGAGGACATCGAGCGCATCGATGACCGCTCGGGGCACGTAGTCGTTGAGCGACCCGCTCACCGTGTCGACCCGCACCGGTGCGCCGCCCCGAAGCACCTGCTCCATCAGCGAGGCGGCGACGTCGACCGCCTCCTCGAACGCTTCCTCGGCGCCATAGCTACGGGCCCGGTCGTCGATCAGGACCACGACCTGCGGGCGGTTGGTGTCGACGTGCTTCTTGACCATCAAGGTGCCCGTGCGTGCGGTCGTGCGCCAGTGCACCATGCGCAGGTCGTCGCCGACGACGTAGGGCCGGAGCCCCTGGAAGGCGATCGTGCCCTCCGGCGCCGTGTCGTCCATCGGCCCGTCCATCTCGACCGTCGAGCCGGTCCTGGCGGCGGCCACCTGGTGGGTTCGCGGATGGACCCACAGCTGGGCCACCTCGCCGAACGAGCGGCTCCGGGACAGCAACCCGAAGGGGTCGGTCTGGGAGAGCACGAGCGGGCCGACGTCGAAGACCCCCCGCCGGCTGGTCGGCAGCCGGTACGTGGAGCTGCGGTGCTGGCCCGGGCGCAGGGGCGGCAGATCCAGCCCGACGGTCCGGTCGCCGGCGCGGTCCTCGACGGTGAGCCGGGGAGAGCGCCGGTGGCCGACGTTGGCAACCCGGACGAGCCCGAGGGCAGGGCTGCCCCGGCGCACGCGGGAGGGCTCGATCTGGCGGGCGACCGAGAGGCTGGGGGGGCGCAACACCCAGACGACGGCCGCAACAAGGAGAAGCAGCAGGGCGCCGCCGGCGACGACGAGCTCCGGGAAGCCCAACGCCACCCCGATGGCATAGAGCCCGACGGCTGCGACGATCGTGCCCCAGCCCGAGCGGGTGGGCCTCATGTGGTCGTCGGGACCGGGACCGCCCGGAGCACGTCGTCGATCAATCGGTCGGTCGTGGTGCGGTTGAGCGCCGCCTGGGAGGAGAGGAGCAGGCGATGGCCGAGCACCGCCTGGCTGAGGGACTTGACGTCGTCGGCGGTCGCAAAACCCCGTCCCTTCAACACCGCCCTCGACCTCGCCGCCCGCATCAGCGAAAGGCTGGCGCGCGGGCTGGCCCCGAGCCGGACCTCGGCGAGGCCGCGGGTGGCGCCGGTGAGCTCGACGATGTAGTCGCGCAGCACGGGCGCGACGGTGATCCGGGAGACGATCGAGATCATCCTCTCGACGTCGTCGGCGGATACGACCGGTCGCAACTCCGCCAGCGCCGGCTCCGACCCGTTGAGGGCCAGGATGTCCGCCTCGGTCTTTGCGTCCGGATACCCCATGGTCAAGCGCAGCAGGAAGCGGTCCAGCTGCGCCTCCGGCAGCCGGTAGGTGCCGTCCATCTCGATCGGGTTCTGCGTGGCGAGCACGAGGAACGGACGGGGCACCTCGTGCGGCCGCCCGTCGACCGTGACCCGCCGCTCCTCCATCACCTCGAGGAGCGCGGACTGCGTCTTCGGCGAGGCGCGGTTGATCTCGTCGGCCAGCACGATGTTGGCGAAGACCGGTCCCGGGTGGAAGGCGAAGCGGCCGTCGTGCTGGTGGTAGACGGTGGCCCCGGTCACGTCGGAGGGGAGCAGGTCGGGCGTGAACTGGATCCGGTGCCAGCCGGCGTCGATCGAGCCGGCCATGGCCCGGGCGAGGGAGGTCTTGCCCACCCCGGGGACGTCCTCGACGAGCACGTGGCCCTCGGC
>WQVT01000247.1 GCA_009785715.1 Acidimicrobiaceae bacterium
AGTACCTGGAGAACGAGTTGATGGGCAAGCTCATCGGTATGGGCGCGAACGCGGTCAGCGACCACGCGAACGGCTTCATGAACAGCCTCCTGAATGACGCCTTTCCGGTCGCGATGGAAGTCCAGTCCCTCAAGATCTCTTACAACAAGCTGGGCGAGGCCGCCGAGAAGATTCGTGGGCATGCGAGCGAAGCCGAGGAGAGCGGCGACCGCGCCTACCGCGAGAACTCGAGCCGTGACCTCGAGGACTCGAGCGAGGGTGGCGACGACTTCGGGGACGGCGGACGCTTCGCGGCCGTCATCCAGGCTCTCAAGCAGGGTCTCCTGGACGTCGCGTTGCTCGTGTTCAAGAACCTGGTCGGTGATCTCGTCGGTCAGATGACCAAGATGGCTTCCATCCTGAAGGAAGGCGAGGACGCGCTCCGGACAACGGAACGGGGCCTCAGGCCGCCGCACCTTGTATCGGACGATGGTGCACCCAAGATCGGTGACCCGTCGGCGGTGGGTGGGGGCAATGACGAGACCCCGCCAGCCGGTGGCGTCGGCAAAGCAGGCTCTGACCCGCCACCCTGGCTTGATGACGTGCAGGCGAAGGCGGACGCAGTCAATGATCTCCTCCACCCCTTCGCGCAGAAGAGGCGCACGACCGTCGTGATACGAGCGACGGACGGCGATGGCAACCCCGTCGACGTCTATGCGACTTCGGCCAAGAGAGGCTTTACCCGCAAACAGCTTGCTCTCATCAAGGCAAACGGTGGAGTTGTGGCCACCGATATACCGCCTGATCTTGGGCCACTCACCCCTGAGCAGGAGTCGTGGTACGCCTCGGGACATGCAGAGCCGAACGCTCTCCTGCATATCAAGGCCAACGAGTGGGAGCCTGTGGGCGGCGCAGTCAGTCGACCCGTATGCCCCCGGTGCACGAACTCGTTGCTGGATGGGGGGGCCACGTTGACCGGGGCCGAGCGGGACTCCATCTACCGGGCGCGCAGGTTGGCCGACAACTCCATCTATCAGAGGAAGATCGCGGGTCAGACGAAGTTCTATTGGAAGAGGTCATGAACGACGAGGAACTCACCCGGCAGGCAGAGATCCTGGAACCATCGAAGAGAGCAGTCATCGGACTTCTCGTCACGTCGGTGCTCGATCCGGTGCTCGATCACTTGCCCGAACCGGAGCAAGGGCAGAAGGCCAGGGCGCTTTGGAGCGCAGCATGGCAGGCGGCAATCAGCCAGGATGGGGCACGCCTCGAGAAGTTGCAGGCGGAGATCGAGGATCTCGATGTGATGCTCGCCGAGGACGAGCCGGAGGACACGACGGCATACGAAGCGGACTTCTTGGCCGCGCTGCTCTATGCGATCGGGTCATACCGAGCGACCGGAACCGAGGACCTGGGTTGGTGTCTGGAACAGGCCAACGACACCCTCGACTTCGTCGTCCGGGCGGGTGCACCAGCTTCGCTCGGAGGTCCCGAGCTGGACGCTTTGGTGTCAGAGGGAATCGCTGAGCTCGCAATCCCGGTAAGTGACACGCAGTTGGCGGTGCTCCGGGACCGGTTCGTCGCCCTTCGGGACCAGTACGCCCCAGCGATCGCCGCTGCCTCTCTTTAAGGCCCCGCGAGGGGACGAGGTGCTGGCTGCGCCTCAGGCGCTCGTCGCCAGCTGGACCAACGTCGGCGACGGCACCGTCGCCAGGTACCCCCGCCCGGCGGGGCGGGTGAAGTACTGGTCGGGCTCGAGGTTCATGCCGAGCTCCCGGGCGTCGGCGCGCTTGGCGGGGGCGAGCAGGAGGCAGGTGCCGCTCATCAGGATCTCTTTGGTCACCTTGGCAAGGGACCGGCGGTTACCGGAGATGATCGGGGAGGCGTTGCCGGCGATGATCAGGGCCCTGCGGCCGAACTCGCCCTGGGGGGCGATGTCGTCGAGGAGCGTGGGACCCTCGCTGAACCCCTGCTTCTCCGCCTGGACGGTGATGCGATCGGCGTCGTCGAGCAGGACGGCGTAGCGACGGTCGCCGAACGACTCGGCGGCCTCCCGCAAGGCGGAGTCCTCGATGCTCACTGCCGTCACGACCTTGATGTCCTCCTCGTCGGCCACCATCTGGCCGAGTGGGGACTGGGGTGGGGCCAGGGCGAGCACGCCGATCCCGTTCCAGCTCAGCAAACGGGCCAGGGTGGCGATGGCGGTGGTGCGACCGGAGCGTGGTGGCCCGGAGATGAGCAACAGATGCGGGCCGACGTCGAACAGGTCGACGCCGATCGTGGCCGTGTCGGGGCCACCGACGCCGAGGGGTATCCAGGACTTTGAGGGGAGTGGCTGCGGCAGCACCAGGTCTGCGACGCTGATCTGCGACGGCAGCGAGGGGAACTGCCTCGGCATGCCGGCGGCGTCGAGGACCCCGGGGGCCTGCGACGCCAGGACGCCGGCCACCACGTCGGCGGCGCTCGTCTCCGGCTGGCAGATCTGGACGTGCCGGCCGGTACTGGCATCGATGGCCCGGCCGAGGATGGACGGCGGGAGGGCCATGCCGCCACGGACGTGCGCACGCCGTGCGTCCTCGTTCGGGAATGGCAGGAGGAGGCGCTGATTGCACAGCGCCGGCACCTTTCCGGTGAGCAGGTCCTGGCCGCCGATCGCCACGACGTGCAGGCCGAGCGGAGCGCCGATGGCCATGACATCGCGCAGCGCAGGCCCGAGGCTGACGTCGGCGAGGGTGGGGTCCGAGCGGCTCTCGAACTGTTCCCAGCCGTCCACCACGACGACGATGACCGGGTTGTCACGGCCGCCCGGTTCGAAGCGGACCGCGGCGCGGCGCTGGGTTTCCTCGGCAAGCCACTCCACCAGCCGGCGGATGCGGTCGGGCTCGGCCGGGGAGAAGACCCCGCCGCAGTGCGGCAGATCGGCGAAGTCCGACAGGCCGGCGGGCTGGTGCTCCACGACGTACAGGTGGACCTTGTCGGGCCGGAACCTCGTCGCGATGCTGGTGATCAGGGCACGAGCGAAGGTGGTGCGTCCGGATTGCGGGCCGCCGGCGACCAGCAGCCGGTCGTTCGCCGCAAGGTCGAGATAAAACGGCGACTGGGCCTGCAGTTCCGGCTCGTCAGCGAGGCCGAACGCTGCGGCGCTCGCTGGCGGGGTGGAGGTCTGAAGGTCCTCGAGCCTCTCGAGCGCGACGGTTTCAGGCAAGGGTGGCAACAGCGCCCGGAACGGCGGCTCGAGGCCGTCGGTCCGCGACACCTCCTCGATCGCCGCGATCGCCAGGTCCTGATCGGTTGCCGTGCCGCTGCTGTGTGCAGCGACCGAGGGCCGTGCGGTGCCGAGCTCGGCCCACCTCAGGGCCCGGACGGTGACGGGGCTGACGTGGTCGTCGGGAGGCGGGGCGCCCAGGTAGCCCGATTGGAAGGCGCGGGGTGTCTTTCGCTCATCATGCGTGCAAAGGATCATGCCGCGGCCCTTGAGCGCCCCCGGGATGTCGGCCGCGTCCGGGGCGTCGAGCACCTCGGTGCTCTCGGCCGGTTCGTTCTGTCGCAGGCTGATCCGCAGGTCGATGTTGTTCTTGAGCTCGGGCGAGAGCTTGCCCTGCAGGGACTGTGTGGCGAGCACGAGATGCATGCCGAGCGAGCGACCCTTCGCCGCGACGTTCACGAGCTCCTTCAGGAAGTTCGGCGAGGTTTCGAGCACCCGGGCGAACTCGTCGAAGATCATCACGAGCCTGGGCAGGGGCGGGAGGTCGGGCTGGGACTTGCGGGCTTGCCAGTAGTTGTCGATCTCGGCGCCGAAGCGGGCGAGGAGGGCCTCCCGGCGGCCCACCTCGGCGCGCACGGAGGCGAGCACGCGCGCCGCGTCGGCCTCGCCGAAGCCGGTCGAGGTGATCAGGGCGGTCACGTGCGGGCAGTGCTCGAACGGCAGGAATGCGCCGCCGCCCTTGAAGTCGACGAGGACCAGGTTCAACTCGTCGGGCCGGTTCGCCAGGAGGAGCGACGTGACGAGCGTCTGCAACAGCACGCTCTTTCCGGCGCCGGTGGCGCCGGCGAGCATCGTGTGCGGGCCCTGGAGGGCGAGGTCCGCGTACACGGGTCCGGAGGCGTCCGCGCCCAGCAGCACGCGGGTCGTGGGCCCCTCGTTTCGTCCCCACAGGTCGCGGATGTCGTCGGCGGTCGGTACCCGGATGCCCAGTTCGTCGAGCAAGCGCACGGGATAGGGGATGGCACTCTCGGCATTTCGCCTGACCCGGTCGCGCATCGGCGCCAGGCCTCTGGCGATCTGATCGGCCAGGGCCGCGTCGATGGCCTCCGGGATGGCCGTCTCCACGGTGCCGTTCGGGGTCGTGATGCGTACTTCCCGCTCGCCGGCGACCTCGCACAGGCCGCGGCACTCGATGATCCCCTGGGTGTCGGCGCAGAGTGCGTAGACCCCGACGTCGGGTCCCTGCCGGAGTATGTCGTGGATCCCCGGGAGGTTCCGGAGCGCCAGCGCGCCGTCGAGCACGACCACCACCTCGGAGGAGCGCACCTGCGCGGCACCCCGTTCCGCCTGGCGTGCCGCGATGAGTTGCTTGAGCTCATCGATGCGGGCCGTGCGGCTCGCGTCGGTGTTGCCGATCCAGCAGGGAGCGGGGCCGCTGTTGCCGGCGTCGAGGTGGGGCAGCCACCGGGCCCATTCGATGTCCTCGCCGGTGCCGGCGGTGAGGAGCACGAAGCGCAGGTCGTCGGGGGAGCGGAGTGCCGCCAGCTGGACGATCAGCCAGCGCAGGAGACCGTGCGCCTCCTCACCGGAGCCGATGACACCGAGCACCCCGGTCGTGCGGAGGTCGAGGGC
>WQVT01000248.1 GCA_009785715.1 Acidimicrobiaceae bacterium
GACGAGCGTCTGGCGGGGGGGAGCCGGCCAGCCCGTGGTCTTCCTCCACGGCGCCGGCGGGATCTCCCCGAAGGATCCAACCCTCGCCCGATTGTCGGAGCGCTTCGAGGTGATCGCGCCGGTGCATCCCGGCTTCGAGAACCTCGAGGACCTCGACGAGCTCGAGGACGTTCGCGACCTGGCCCTCTACCACGACGATCTGCTCGAGGCGCTGGGCCTGAGCGCGGCGAGCGTCGTCGGCCACTCGTTCGGCGGCATGGTGGCGGCCGAGTTGGCCGCGCACGTCCCGACACGGGTGGCCAAGCTCGTCCTCATCGCACCGGTGGGGCTGTGGCGCGACGAGGATCCCGTGGCGGACCTGCTGTCGGCCCGGCCCTCGGATCTGCCGGGCCTGTTGTGGGCGGACCCGGGCGGCCCGGCGGCCGCGGCGGCCGCGGAAGCCATGGCCGATCCCGACGCCGACCCGGTGGAGCAGATGCTGGCGGCCAACCGGGGGATCACCGCCTCCACCAAGTACCTCTGGCCGATCCCGGACCACGGCCTGGCGCGCCGGTTCCACCGCATCAAGGCCCGCACGCTGATCCTCTGGGGCGCCGACGACCGGCTCGTCCCGGCCTCCTACGGGAAGGACTTCGCCGGCGGGATCAGCGGCAGTCGCCTGGAGATCCTCGAACGCGCCGGCCACCTCGTCACCGCCGAGCAGGCCGACCGCAGCATCGAACTGATCGAAAGCTTCCTAGTAGCTTGAACGCGACCGGCGTCGGGCGACGCCGGTGGTGGAGGAGGTGGTCGCCGTGCTCTCCGAGGAGGAGAACGAGATCCTGACCCGGGTCGGTCCGGGCACCTTGATGGGCAACCTGTTGCGCCGCTACTGGATCCCGGCCTGCCTCTCGGCCGAGGTCCCCGAGCCCGGCGGCGCGCCGGCGCGGGTGCGCCTGCTCGGCGAGGACCTGGTCGCCTTCCGTGACACGAATGGCGAGGTGGGTCTCGTCGACGAGCACTGCCCGCACCGCGGGGCGTCGCTCTATTTCGGGCGCAACGAGGACTGCGGGCTTCGCTGCGTTTACCACGGGTGGGCGTTCGATCGGACCGGCCAGTGCATCGACATGCCGAGCGAGCCGCGACCCTTCGCCGACCGGATCCAGGTGACCGCCTACCCGGTGCACGAGTCGGGCGGGGTGGTCTGGACCTACATGGGGCCGAAGGAGACCATGACGCCGTTCCGGGATTTCGGGACGGAGTCGATGCCGGCCGACAAGGTCTCGGCCTTCAAGACGCACTCGACGTGCAACTTCATCCAGTCGATGGAAGGAAACCTGGACTCGGCGCACATCTCGTTCCTGCACCAGTTCAACGCCATCGACGACATCCCCGACGACGGGACCGACAAGCCGGGCTACCTGTCGAACGCCATGTCGATGAAGATCTGGCGCTACGACAAGGCACCGCGCTTCGAGATGGAGGAGACCTGGTACGGGTACCGCTACGGGGCGATGCGGACCACCCCGAACGGCCATCGCCATGTGCGCATCAACGCCTTCGTGTTCCCGTTCAACACCCTCGTCGCCAACGTGCCCTACAGCGTCAACCAGGGTCTGTTCGTGCCGATCGACGACACGAACTGCTGGCGCTACTTCATCGCCACGCACGAGCCGGCGAACCCCCGCGGACTCGGCGGCGCGCCGTTCTTCGCCGTCCCCCAGTTCCCCTACGCGCCCCTTCTGCTCAACCGTTCCGAGAATCGGAGTGGGGTCACGCCCCGGATGTGGACCGCGGAGAACGAGTACCAGATCGACCGCGACGCGCAGCGAAAGACGTCCTTCAGCGGGATCAACGACTTCGGCAGCCAGGACATGATGGTCACCGAGACGATGGGGCCGATCTACGACCGCTCCAAGGAGCATCTCGGGACGACAGACGTCGCGGTCATCCGGATGCGCGCGCTGCTCATCAACGCCGCCAAGGCGCTGGCCGAGGGCCAGGAGCCGCCGGCGGTCGGGGCCGACCACGACTACCGCAGCATCCGCGTCGGGGAGAAGATCCTCGAGCCTGACGAGGACTGGACGGTCATCGGCACCGACCAGGACCCGATCGTCCGCGAGGCACTCTTCGGAGAGCCCGCCAGCCTCTGATCGCCGTTTGAACAACACCGAGCTTCGTTCACAGGCGCTGGAGGTCCTGGTCGCCAATCACCGGGACGGCTACACGCTGCCGGCGCCCGGCCTGTACCCGTTCCAGTGGTGCTGGGACTCGGGCCCGATCGCGCTCGGGTGGGCGGCGGCCGGCCGTTTCGAGGAGGCGTGGTCCGAGCTTCACCGGCTGTTCTCGGCCCAGTGGCCGACCGGCATGGTGCCCCACATCGTCTTCTGGCAGGACAGCGACCGCTACTTCCCCGGCCCGGAGGTTTGGGGGACGGCGCACACGCCCCAGACGACGGGTCTCACCCAGCCGCCGCTGCCGGTGAGCGCCGCCGCCCGCCTGTTCATGCAGGACCCGGACCGGGACCGGGCACGGGACGCCCTGGTCTCACTGTGGCCCCGGCTCCTCTCCTGGCTCTCCTGGTTCGAACGGGCGCGGAGCGGGCCGCACGGTGCGGTCGTCGCCGTCCATCCCTGGGAATCGGGGATGGACAACTCGCCGTCGTGGGACGAACCGCTCGCCGGCGTCACCGAGGCAAGCGAGATCCCCCTCGCCAGGCGCGACGTCGAGACCGTCGCCGCCGATGAGCGCCCCTCGGAGCTCGAGTACCGGAAATACCTGGGCATCGTCGAGCGCCTGCGGGCCGCCGGCTGGGACACCGAGCGCCAGCCGGCCGACAGCCCGTTCGTCGTCGAGGATCCCTGCCTCACGGCGGTCACCGCCCGGGCGGCGGCGGACCTCGTCGAGGTCGTCCAGGTTGCCGAGGCGGAGGGGGCGGACGGGCTCGACGCCGGCGAGGCGGAGCGGCTGGCCAAGTCGGTCCTGGCCGGCCTCGAGGGGCTGTGGGACGAGGACCTCGGCTGGTACCGGCCCTACGACGTGCTCGCCGGTCGCCCTGTCGGAGCAGCCGCGTCGACCGGGCTGGTCGCGCTCTGGGCCGGCGTGGCGCCGGCCCGCGTCTCGCGTGTCGTGGAACGTCTGGACGCCTGGGGCCGGCTGTTGCCGGTTGCCGTTGCCACTGCGGACCCGAACGGCCCCGGCTACGACCCGATCCGTTACTGGAGGGGGCCGGTGTGGGTCCTCGTCAACTGGCTGGTGGCGGACGGGCTCAGCCGTGCCGGGCTCGCCGAGCGGGCCGAGGCCCTCAGGGTGGGGACCCGGGCGCTCGTCGAGCAGGGCTTCTCGGAGTACTACGACCCCCGCGACGGGCACGGCATCGGCGGGCACGGCTTCTCGTGGAGCGCCGCGCTGACGCTGGCCTGGCTGACGACCTGAGCCGCACCGGCCCGGTTGGGTTCCGGGCGCGATTCGTGCTTGCCGGGGGACACGATTCGCGCCCGGAACCGAGTCGACCTCGCTCGCTCCGCCCGGGGACCCTTACGCCGGCCGCCGGCGCTCTCCCTCGTCCGAGGAGGCCTGGACGTCATCGAGGAGATGGTGGAGGCTGAGCGCCGTCTCGAAGTTCGGCTCGATCGGGGTCCCTCCGGCGATGGCGTCCGCCACCGAAGCGTAGAGGGCCGCCACGTTCTGGGCCGGGCCCTCGGGGACCTCGGCCGGCGCCCGGTGGAACGAGGCGGGGACGGTCAGCTCCTCGACCGGGCCCGACCCCGTGTGCCCTCTGAGGGTGAGGCCGGCGTCCGCGTAGTGGGGGAGCCCGGCCCCGGTGATCGTCAGCGACCCTTCCTCGCCGAGCACCTGCCAGTAGGTGCCCGCCAGGCTCGGCGCCGAGCTCAGGGAGGGCGAGGAGAGGAACGTGATGGTGGCGACCGCCCCGGTGGAGAGGCGCCCGTTCAACGCGACGTTGTCGGGGACGGTGATGTTCACCGTCTCCTCGGTCCCGGCGATCGTGGCCGTCGGGTGGAGGGTGGTCACGATCCCGTTGACCTCTGCGAATTCGCCGAGTGCGTAGCGGAGCGTGTCGAGCGTGTGGCCGCCGGTGATGGTGAGCAGGTTGGCGCCGTTGGCGCGGTCTGCCGTCCAGGCGCGGTCGGGGGCGATCGTGGGCCCGCCCCACTGGCCGGAGACGATCTGCAGGGTCACCGAGAGCACCCGCCCCACGTAGCCCTCGGACACCAGGTGGCGCACGTAGTTGTTCAGCGGGCCGTGCCGGCCCTGGAGCCCGATGATGTGGTGCACCCCGCGGGCCTTGGCGAGCGTGGTGAGCTCGGCGGCCTGCTCGGAGCTCGCGCCGAGCGGCCACTCGGTGAAGACGTGCTTGCCGGCGTCGAGGGCGGTCCTGGTCAGCTCCAGGTGATGCGGCACCTTGACGGAGATCACGACCAGGTCGACGTCGTCGTGCTCCGCCAGCGCCTTGGCATTGTCGAACGAATGCGGGATCCCGAACTTCGCCGCCGTCTCCGCGGCGCTCTCGGCCCGGGTTGTCGAGACGGCGGTCACCTCGTAGTCGGGGAGCGCGGAGAGGGCGGGGAGGTGGGCGGACAGTGCCCAGCCGCGAGTGGGGTTCGCCCCGACGATCCCGACACGAATCGGTCCAGCCATGGTCACAACCTTCTTTCTTTCGGGTGCTGCCAGTGGCCGAGACGGCCGAGGAGGGGGAGGACGCCTTCGCCGAACCAGTACGCCTCTTCGAGGTTGGGGTACCCGGAGAGGATGAACTCGTCGATCCCGAGGGCGTGGTATTCGAGGATCCGCTCCGCCACCTCTTGGTGGCTGCC
>WQVT01000249.1 GCA_009785715.1 Acidimicrobiaceae bacterium
CTGTCGACGATGTCGCCGATGTCGAATCAGGTAAAGCTCGGCATGACTTGCTCGGCGAAGAGCTCGACGGCTGCCAGGGCCCGATCGATGGGTGTCGCCGCAAGGAGCGGATTGAAGACGAGGTAGTTGCACCCCGTCTGCTCCACCATTTCGGCGATCTGCTCCGACACGGTCGCCGGCGAACCGACGGCCGCCCACCCGCGCTGAACCGCGCCGGCAAGTTCCGCTGGGCTCCCTTCACGGGCGCCGGCGGTGTCGGGCACCTCCTCCCTGGTACCCCGGCCTCGCGACCTCGAGAGATAGCGGAGGTTGGCCAGGTGGGCTTCGTAGGCAGGGGCGGCCGCACGCATGGCTTCCGCGTCCGTCTCGGCCACCATCACGTACCGCAACACCCCGACCTTCTGCTCTTCGGGCTTCACCCCCGCCCGAAGGTGTTCGTGATACAGCTTCACCTGCTCGGCAACGTGATCCGGTGCTCCGAGAAACACTGTCTGGAACCCACGTTCGGCCACCCAGGCCACCGAACGGGTTCCACTGGTCGGATACCAGATCGGTGGATGGGGCTCCCGGACGACGCCGAGCTCAAGAGGGACGTTCTCATAGTGGTAATACGTCCCGTCGTAGGAGAGCTGGGTCTGGGTGAGGCCCATCTCCATGATCTCGAGAACCTCATCGAACCGCTCCCGTGCCTCATCGGGGGTGATACCGAAGAAGCCCATCTCGATCGGCGACACCCCTCGGCTGATTCCGACCTCCAGCCGGCCGTTGCCCAGCTGGTCCAGCATGCAGATCTCATTGACCAGACGAAGCGGGTCGTACAGCGGAAGCAAATAGCAGAGCGGGCCAAAGTGGATGTTCTCCGTGCTGCTCGCCACGGCGGCGAGGAGAAGGCTCGGCGACGGTGCCATGCACAGGGGCGTCCCTTGATGCTCCGCGACGTGGTAACAGAAGTACCCGCATTGGTCGGCCCTTGCGAGGAGGTGCAGTCGGTCCTTGTACAGACTGCCGAGGTCGGGGTCCCGTCGCTCCACATGGTCGAAGATTCCGAAGTGCACGGTACGTTTCCTTCCTCACGAATGCCGACCGTTCCGGGCTCGCTTGACCTACAGCACGCGGGCCGGGCGGACGTTGACCGGGATCGACGGGAGTACTCCGTTGATTTCGGCAAGCTCGTCGGCGCTCAACGGCTTTGAAGCAGCCGCCGCGGGGGTATCGAAGTCTTCCGGCTCGTGGGCGCCGACCATCAACGCGGCGACAGGTTCTTGCGCGAGAACCCACGCTTGAGCCATCTCGCCGACTGTCCGGCCGATGCGAGCGGCACAGTCCTTCAGGATGTCCATCGCGTCGAATGCGGCCTCGGTCCAGAACGGATCGATGTACCGCTGCCGTGCGCCCCCGCCGCTCGGACGCTCGCTGTTGCGGTCGTAGTCGCCCGAGAGCATGCCTCCCGCGTCGGTGATGCCGGCGAGCATACTCACCCCGACTTCACGCAATGCCGGCAGCTCGTTCTGCACCGGACCCCGCTCGAGCAGGCTGAGATTGGCCTGCACCGCCTCGTAGCGGGACATCTTCAGACTGTCGCTTGCCCACAGGGCCCGATAGAGCTGCCACGGGGTGTGCTGGGAACAGGAGAGGTAGCGCACCTTGCCCTGGAGCACGAAGTTGTGGAGGGTCGCGATGGTCTCCTCAACCGGCACTTCGGGGTCCGAATAGTGCGGGCAGTAGACATCGACGTAATCCGTCTGCAGGCGCCGCAAGCTGGCCTCGAGGGCGGCAGTCAGGTGCTTTCGGCTCATGCCGCGTGAGGTGGGGGCCGCGCCCGCAGACCACAGGCGCGCGTGGTCGAGAGTCCCGAGGCGCTGGTTCGTGTAGTCCTCGCCGCCATCGGCTGGACTGCCGCCCTTGCTGTAGTTGGTCCAGGCTCCGACCCGGTAACCCGTCTTGGCGATGATCACGACGTCGTCGCGACGCGACTTGATTGCCTCGCCGATGAACCGCTCACCGTCACCGAGGTTGTAGTCATCCCCGGTATAGATCGTCGAGATACCGGCATCCCAGGCCGCATGCACGAGCTCTTTGGTCTTCTCCTGGGAGACGACCTCCCCGATATGCGCTCCCCCAAATACCACCCGTGAGATCTTGAGACCCGTGCTGCCCAGGTTCTGGTATTCCATGGTTCCACTCCTCTCGTGTCCATCACCAGCTCGATGTCCGTGGTCAGACGCGCTCGGACCACCACTCGAAGCCATGGGCACCGCCATGAATGCTCGCCCAGCGCGGCGCCGCCGAGCCGAGCAGCTCGCCGCACCGGTCCCAGAAGAGCGGGGTGTCGTCGATCTCGAAGGGCGGAACGGTACGCCGGGCGGGGCCGTTCGGCGTGGAGGACACTCGCGACTCCGTGGCGAACTTCGGGTTGTATCCGCGCGCTCCCCGCCCGGGAAGGTATGGCTCGGCCGGCTCAAAGTTCCGGCCGGCTTTCGCCAGCTCGGCTGCGGAGCGGGCGAGCGCCGCTCGCGAACGGGACCCCATCCCGGTCGTGAGCCGCCGCGTCAAACCACGGAGGACTGCCGTCGCCATGGCATAGCCGACCGTGTGGTCGAGGATGACGGTACCCATGCCCCGCGGGTGATCAAGACCCGCCCATTCTCCCTCGGCGACCGAGAGGCCGGAGGACGTCAGCACAAGGCAGTCGAATCCTCTCCGGCCCTGCCATGGCCCAGTCCACCCGTACGCGTCCTCGCTCGCCTCGACGAGGCCCGGGCGAGTGAAGTCGCGGACCTCCTCGCCGAGCCCCAACCCGTCCAGGACATCCTGGCGGTAGCCGTGGAGAAAGACGTCAGCCTCGGAGAGCAGCCTCAGGAAGGTGTCGTGGCCCTCGGTGGTCTTCAGGTCCAGCCGGGCACAGCGCTTGCCCGCCAAGAGGTCCTCCGCCACGTATGCGCCCCCCGTCTCCTCCCAGACCGGGGGGTCGATGCGGAGAACCTCGGCGCCGAGTCCTGCGAGGAAGCGGCTGGCTTCCGGCCCGGCGACGACCCTGGTGCAGTCAAGCACGTGGAGGCCCGCGAGCGGCCTGCCCGGAGTCGGCCGCCAACCATCGTCCTCCCAGGGCGTCGTCTCGACCACATCCACGAACGGCTCGGCGAGCACCATCTTGCCGTGTTCGTGGACGGCCCATTCTTCCATCGTCCGGCTGGCGGCCACGGTGCCGCCGGCTCTCAGGATGGCCTCCTCGAGTTCGTCCGCTGCCGCCTGCCGGATGATCCCAGCCACGCTCTCCTTGGACCAATCGGCACCAATAGCGATGAGCAACCTTTTCGCCTGGTACGGATAGGGCACGTGGACCTCGAGCCAGCGACCGTCGCCGGTCGGGTACCAGTCCCAGAGTGACTCGCCTCCGACGGCCTTCGGCAGACGCCATCCCCCGATCGTCTGCGCCTGGCACATCGACTGCGCCGACGACCGCGCACGATCCATCCGCACGAACGGTGCCGGCGTGCCACTCAACGAGACGACCTCCGAGACCGCCGCGGCCAGTGCCGCGTAGACGCCGCAGCCGAAGTCGCTCGTGTAGAAGCTCGACTCAAGGATTCCTTCGCCCTCGATTTCGATCTGAGCTTCCCATCTCGGATCGCCACCGAGCGCGCTCCAGGTGACGTCGAAGAAGTGTTTGGTCATGGGATAATTGTCAAGTGCCACGGTGCTCTCCGATTCTACGGGCATCGGATCGAGGTGCTTGCAGATGCCCGCCTCGCTCGACCGGTGGACCTCGAGCAGCTCGTTGAGCAGGTGTCAGCGCGTCTGGGAGACAGAGGGTAAGGGTGCGACCAGCGACGGACTTGAAATAGCCTGAAACGCCACTGCCGTGGCGCTTGGGCGCCCAAAGTGGCCGAAATTGACGAACAAAAGGGGACTCCCATGTCCAGTCATGACCAAGCCATGACGTTCCTTGCGGTGGCCGACGTCGAGGTCGTCGACGACGAGCCGGAACGTCACTTCGATCACGTTCGAAGCCTCTTTCACGAGGCTGATCTCGTATTTGGACAACTCGAAGTACCGCTCGCCAATTCAGGCCCCCCGCAGCTAGGCGGAGGCATCCGAAATTGGGGGCACAATAAGGACGCGAGGGCGGGAGCGAAGGTGCTCGAAAGCACCGGGTTCCACGTCATGTCACATGCCGGCAATCATACGATGGACATGAGCGAAGAGACACTCTTCGAGACGATCGACGCAGTTGCCAAAGAGACAGACATCAAGCTCATCGGCGTCGGTCGCACGCTCGCGGGAGCGCGCGCGCCTGCGATCGTCGAGATAGGTGCGACGAAGGTCGGATTCCTGGCGTACTGTTCCGTCCCGATCAAGAACGCTTGGGCGGAAGACCGTATGCTCCCGAACGGCCGACACCTCCAGCGTGGGGGGATCAACCCGCTTCGAGCGCACACGTACTACGAAGACATCGATTATCAGCCGGGCAATCTCCCGCGCATCGTGACCGAGACGTACCAAGAAGACTTGGAGGCAATGAAGGCGTCGATCTCGGCGCTGCGTCCGCAGGTCGACGTTGTGGCCGTCTCGATGCACTGGGGTATCCACTTCAAGCCCGCAGACCTCGCGATGTACCAGGTCGAGGCAGGTCACGCGGCGGTCGACTCCGGTGCCGACGTCGTTCTCGGCCACCATCCGCATACGATCAAGGGGATCGAATACTACGGGGGCAAGCCGATCCTCTACGGCATGCCTAACTTCAACCTCGGGATCCGCGACGAGCACGAGGAGCCTGATCCTCGATTTCTCACTCGTGACTCCGAGAA
>WQVT01000250.1 GCA_009785715.1 Acidimicrobiaceae bacterium
GTCAAGAGGTCGCCGGAGTCGTCGAGGCGGTCGGCGACGGGGCGGACGTCAAGCCGGGGGACCGCGTCTTTGGGACCTTGTTCCCGACAGGAGGCGGGTTCGCCGAATATGCCGTGCTGACGATGGACGGCTTGGCGCTCATGCCGGAGGGCATGAGCTTCGAGGATGGGGCGGCGTTGGTGATCGGAGCCGGGACGGCGTACGAAGGACTGGTCGACCGCGGTCGCCTCCAGTCCGGTGAAACCGTACTCATCACGGCTGCCTCTGGCGGTGTGGGTCACACCGCCGTGCAGATCGCCGCTTCGCTGGGCGCCCGTCCCCTCGGCGTGGCCAGCCCGGGCAACCACGAATACGTGCGGGCGCTGGGCGCCAGCGACGTCTTCGACTACCACGCCGACGACTGGGTCCAGCAGGTCCTGCTCGCGGTTCCTGGCGGCGTCGACCTGTTGCTCGACGCTGCGGGGGGTGCGACGAGGGACCAAGCCCTGCGTGCGGTGCGCGAAGGAGGTCGGGTGATCTCCATGGTGCCGGACGGGCCCTCCGACCAGCCCCCCTTCGGCCCCCGTGAGTACGAGCGGGGGATCACGGGCGAGGTGTTCCCTGCGCACATCACCCGCCAGCGCCTCGAGGCGCTGGGACGCCTGCTCGACGCGGGCCGGCTGCGCGCGGAGGTCGAGGCCGTGCTCCCCTTGGACCAGGCCCGGGAGGCCGTCGAGCGGGTCGCCGGTCGCCACACTCGCGGCAAGGTCGTCGTCCAGATCAAGTCGTAAGCCCCCGCAACTGGAGCCGGCACCTCAGCCCGCTTCCCGCTGGCGGGCCTCCGAATCTTCGTCCTCCGGCCCCTCGGCCAGGCGGCGCACCTCCTCCGGGTCGACGGTCGTAGGGCGGTCGATGCGGTACGAGTGGGTGACCGTGGTGTACAGGCTTCCGCCGAGGCGGGCGACCGGGGCCAGGATCTCCGCTACCACCCGGTCCTGGCGGACGACCTCGTCGGCCACGTAGATGTGCTCGACACGCCCGAGCACCAGGTGACTCTCGTAGACCGGGATCACCTGGTGCAGCCGGCACTCGAGTGCGGCGGCGGCCGCAGCAAGACGAGGTGGCGCGACCCGGGTGCTGGGCAGTGTCGGAAGCCCGGTCACTTCCGCCTCATCGACCTCCGAAGCGACCTCGGCCGAGGAGGCCACCATGGGATGACGAAGCTGGTGGCTCACCACGTTGACGACAAACTCTTCTGTCTCGACGATGTTGGTCAGGCTGTCCTTGCGACCCGGGATGTCGGTACGACCCGTGCCGCCGAACGCCACCATCACCACCGGCGGGGAGCTCGACACCAGGTTGAAATAGCTGAAGGGGGCGAGATTGCCGACTCCGTGGGCATCGATGCTCCCGACCCAGGCGATGGGACGCGGGACGACCAGCGAGTTGACGAGATTGACCCGGTCGGCGGCGACGAGTGTCGAGACGTCGATCTCCATGATCCAAACCTTCCTCAGTCGTTCTCGGATATGCCGGCCCCGTGGTCGACCTCGGGGTTGTGATGCAGCACCTGGAAATCGGGATTCTCAAGCTCGAAGCTGCGTTCGACCACGGTGTAATCCAGGTACCCGAGCCTCGCCAGAGGTCGGATGCGCCCGATATCCACCCGCCCCTCTCCATCGATGACGTCGTCCCGGATGTGGATGCCCACGACCTCACCCACGACGATCTTCGCATTGGCCTCGGGAATCTTGCCGGGAATCTCGAGCACGTGACGGACGAGGCATTCGAAGTGTACGGGCGAACCCGCTACCCGCAGGGGGCGCACCCGCCGCGCCGGAAGTGTCTCGATCCCGATCTCCTCGAACTCGTCGACCTCGGGCGGATAGGGCATGGCCGAGCGGGCCACCTGGTCGCGCTGGGCGTAGGTCGCCATGTTCCACACGAACTCGCCGGTCGCCTCGGCGTTGGCCAGGGTGTCCTTCGCCGGCGTGCCGCAAGCAGAGAAGAGGACCGTGGGCGGATCGAAGGTGACGTTCTGGAACTGGCTGAAAGGAGCCAGGTTGTTCACGCCGCTCCGACTGACGGTCGAGATCCATCCGATCGGGCGAGGGACGCAACAGGCCGAAAACGGGCTGTGAGGCAGGCCGGAGGTCTGCGTGGCAGGTTCGTAATACATCTACTCTGCGTACACCGCCCGCTCGAATTCTCGGTAAGCGCCGATGACCTTCCCGTCGTAGAACGGGAGCGTCTGGGTGTAGAAGGCAGCGGTGATCCCGCGGGTCCGGTCGACCCAGAAGAACGTGTTGTAGACACCGGCCCAGCCCCCGCTCCCCGGGTGGCGCAGGCCCACCTCCCTCCTGGAGTTCAGCAGGAGCCCGAAACCCCACTGGTGGCCCGGCCCGAGGTCGAACGTGTCGCTCACGGACGGCAGAAACGACTCGAACGGCCGGATGGCGATCTCGCCGATCTGGTTGGCGAACATCTGCTCCACCGTATCGGTACGGAGGATCCGCTTCCCATCCAACTCTCCGCCCCGGAGAAGCAATTGCTGGAACTTCAGGTACTCCACCGGCGTCGAGTACAGGCTGTGCCCGCCGGCCCAGAACTCCGGGTCCTGGGCGAGGTCCGAATCCGTTGCCACCCAGGCTCCGTCGCCGTCGCGGACATGGACCGGCGCGCAGCGCGCCCGCTGCTCGGCGCTGGGCGAGACCGTGGTGTCCACCAGTCCGAGCGGCTCGAAGATGTGCTCGCCGAAGTACTTGTCGAGGCTCTGCCCACTCACGGCTTCGATCACCCGGCCCAACCAGTCGGTGCTCGTTCCGTAGTCGAATTCTGTTCCCGGATCGGCGACCAGCGGGACCTGGAAACTGGCGAGGAGACCGGTGGCCGTGACCGGCGCCCCGGTCAGCTCGTGATACCGGAAGAGCCCGGGGTGCCAGGTGGGATAGGCCAAACCTGCGGTGTGCGTCAGGAGGTGACGGAGGCTCGCCCGGGCCTTCGGAGGCCGCAGCCTCGGCTCGTCCCCGTCGAAGCGTTGAATGACCATCAGCTCGTCGAAGGAGGAAATGACGTCGCCGACCGGGGTATCGAGCCCGACATCGCCCTGCTCCACGAGTTGCAGCGCCGCGAACGAGGTCACCAGCTTCGTCATCGACGCGATCCGGAACAGGGTGTCCTCGGTCATCGCCTCATCCACCCCGACCTCGCGTCGACCGAAGGCTCCCGTGTAGACGACCTGATCGGCCCGTGCCACCACGCCGACCGCGCCGGGCACGACCTCGAGAGCGTCCCCGAGCGCCCGGTCGAGTCTGAGCATCAAGCCTCCGTCTCGAACCAGGCGATGGCGCCCTTCAGGCCGAGCTCACGGACTTTTTCGTCGATCGCCACCAGGCCCGGCGCATCATGGGCGATGGCGTCGAATTCTGCCCCCGCCTTGATGGTTTCGGAGAATCCCATCAGATCCATCAGACGGTTGAGCGCCAGTTTCTTCAGCTTCAACAGGTCGGGCGGAGTCCTGGCGATCTTCTGCGCGAGCGACCGTGCGACTTCCATGACCTCGTCGGGCTCGGTGGCGTAGTTCGCCCAGCCGAGGGCGGTCGCCTCCTCACCGGACATGCGACTGCCGGCGATGAACGACAGCTCCTTCGCCTTCTTCGGTCCTACCAGCCAGCAGGTGACCGGCGACAGCAGCCCTCCGCCGAGCGGCAGGGACGGCCAGCCGATCACCGCGTCCTTGGCCACCACCGTCAGGTCGCAGCACACCGCCAATTGGGTGGCCAGGCCCATGCAATAGCCGTGGACGGCGGCGATCACCGGCTTCGGGCAACGCCACACGTCGAGCCACCGCTCGATGTTCTCCCGCAGGTGCTCCCAGTCCTCGAGGGCGGTGCGTCGCTCGCCACCGCGCAGCTCCTCGGTCTCGGTGTCGACGTCGTAGCCCACCGAGAATGCCCGGCCCTCCCCGCGAATGATGATGCAGCGCACCTCTTCGTCGGCTTCCATCCGGGCAAGCTCGGCGCTGAACTCGTCGAACGCCGCCGGATTCAGTGCGTTCAACTTCTCGGGACGGCGGAAGGTGATCCAGCCGATCCGACCCTCGCGGGTCCCTTCTACGACGGTCAACGTGGTTCCCCTCCCGCAGACGGCTCCATCCGGGCAGAAGATAACGCCTCGTGCCGTGCCAGGCTGGCGGCTGATGAGGGAGGTGCGAGTACCCACGATCGACGACCTGCGCCAAGCGGCGCAGGTGGTGACCGCCGTTCTCCCGGCGACGCCGGTGAGCAGGGGCGATTTCACACTCAAGCTGGAGGGCCTGCAGCCCACCGGATCGTTCAAGGTCCGAGGCGCGCTCGCCGCGCTCGACGCCCTGGACCCAGAGGTGCCGGTGGTCGCCGCATCGGCCGGCAACCACGCACTCGGCATCGCCTACGCAGCCAGTTGGTTCGGCCGACGGGCGACGGTGGTGACCTCGACCACGGCGTCGCCGGCGAAGGTCGCCGCCATCCGTCGCTTCGGGGTCAGCCTGAAGCAGGTCGGCACGTCGTACGACGAGGCGGAGGCGTGGGCCCTCGAACTTGCGGCGTCGGGCGGCCACTTCGTTTCGAGCTACAACGATCCCCTTGTTATCGCCGGGCAGGGGAGCATCGGCGTCGAACTGGTCGATCAGGTCTCGGGGCCCCTGACCGTCGTGTGTGGCGTCGGTGGCGGCGGGCTGGCCTCGGGGCTCGGCCTGTGGTCCTCCCTGCACCCCGACGTACGGGTCGTCGGGGTGGAGGTCGCCGGATCGAGAGCCATCTCGGCGGCCGTCGAGGCGGGCCAC
>WQVT01000251.1 GCA_009785715.1 Acidimicrobiaceae bacterium
AACATGGGTGGGTGGTACGACCTGTTCCTGAAGGGGACGATCGCCAACTACCTCGGGATGAAGGCTCACGGTGGCAGCGCCCTGGCCCGCCGACCTCGGCTCGTGATCGGCCCGTGGTCGCACGGCCCGAGTGGCGGGTGGTTCCCCGAGCGCTCCTACGGGCTGCTGAGCGGAACCGACACGGCGGACCTGACCGGTCTGCAGCTGCGGTGGTTCGACTGGCTGCTGCGGGGCCAGGACAACGGGGTGGAGAACGAGAAGCCGGTGCGCATCTTCGTGATGGGCGCCGACGTATGGCGTGACGAGGCAGACTGGCCGCTCCCCGACACGGACTACGTGGACTACTTCCTGCACAGCGGGGGGCGGGCCAACAGCTCGGCCGGGGACGGCTCCCTGTCGGTCGAGCCTCCCGGAGACGAGGCCGAAGACGTCTACCTCTACGATCCCCGCGACCCGGTGCCAACCGTCGGGGGCGGCACGTTCCTGCCCGGGCTCGGGCTGGGCGTCAACTCGGGTCCCCGCAACCAGGCCCAGGTCGAGACCCGCCACGACGTGCTGTGCTACACCACCCCGCCGCTTGACGCACCGCTCGAGGTCACCGGGCCGGTGTCGGCGGTCCTGCAGATCTCGTCGTCGGCGCCCGACACGGACTTCACCGCAAAGCTCGTCGACGTCCACCCCGACGGCCGTGCAGAGAACATTGCTGACGGCATCCTGCGCGCCCGCTACCGCGAATCCCTCTCCGCGCCTCGCCTTCTCGAAGTTGGGCAAATTTACGAGGTGACCGTCGACCTGGTGGCCACCTCGAACGTCTTCGGCCCAGGCCACCGCATCCGGCTCGACGTGTCGAGCAGCAACTTCCCGCGCTTCGATCGCAACACGAACACCGGAGGCGAGATCGCGCAGGAGGGCGAAGACGCACTGGTGCAAGCGATAAACCGCGTGCACCACACCTCCGTCCACCCCTCCCGGCTGATCCTCCCCGTCATCCGTCGCTGATTCGATCGCCGCTACTACGGCCCGGCCCGTAGCTTCGTAACGCGGAGCCCCGAACGGGGCGGCGAAGGAGGTCCGGAGATGGCAGATCCGGCGGCGATCCTGGACGAAGCGTACGAGCGGATCGCCGCGGCGAGCTTCGAACTGCCCAACGGGTTCGTCAACCACGGTGCCATGGCGTGCGAGGCCCTCGACGCCCTCGGCCGCGACGACGAGGTCGACGCCTGGGCCCGACGCTTCGCACACCTGGGGGGTGCGCGGGTCGAGGCGTCGAAGCCCGGTCGATTCGATCCCGAGGAGGCGCTCGGCTCGTATCGGATGCTCGGCGAATGGATCGGTTGGTTCGAGCGGCGCCTGGAGGAAGACGGCTGGGAAGCGGTCGTCGGCACCTGGGTCCCGCGACTGATGCCGGCATTTCGGGCCATGCTGTTCCACGCACCGATCCGGGTGGCCCACGCCGTGCGCGCCATAGCGGAGTCCGATACCCCCGCCCGGAGGGCGGAGCTGGCCCGCGCCCTCGGCTACTGGGGCGCCCGATACGACGCCGGCCCGCCGCTGCCTGCCGATCCTCCGGCCTTCGAGTCCGGCCGGCCCGACGGGCTGTCGGTGGCGGTGGTCGAGGCCGCCGCGCGGGGGGCGCGACGCTACCTTTCCCGGCCGAACATCTTCTTCCTCCACGGCGTGACCGGCGCCATGGCCGTTGCCCTCCTCCTCCCACACCTGGACGAGCAGGCGGCAACCGCCGCCCTCGCCCGGGTTCGGGTGGAGCACGACGCCCTCTACAGCGAGGCCGTGCCCTCCAATCCTGTCCCGGTCGGCGTCCCGGCGGCCGAGGTGGTCGCGAAGGCGGTCGCGAGCCGCGACCCGCATCAGGTCAAGCTGGTCGAGGCGTGCCGGCGTGGTTTCGACCTCACCGGCGACCCCGCCTTCGTTGCGGCGGCCGAGACGGTGACCGGACTGGCCCGCTCCTGACGGGAGAGGCTGGCCGGAGGGAGGGGGTGGGGACAGCCCTACCCGCGCTTCGCATGCCCGCCTGATGGCTCCCGTCTCACGGCGGGTTTACCGTTGCCGTCGTGACCACCCGCCAACTCTTGCCCTGGACCGGCTCCCGCATGTGGCGCGAGTTGGCGCAGGTGTCGATGGACTGGATCCTCGGCACCGTGGCCGTGCTGGTCATCGGCTTCCTCCTGATCGTGACGGCCAGCGTGTCGTGGCTGGTCGTCACCCTCGTGCCCCTGGGCTGGCTGCTCTTCGAACTGGCGGAGTGGATGGGGCGGGTCGAGCGGTCGCGGGCTGCGACGCTGCTCGACCTGCCGTTGCCGTCCCCCCACCTGCCCCTCACGGCTCCCACCCGGCTCGGTCGCCTGCGTCAGCGTGCGACCAGCCGCAGCCGCTGGCGGGAGATCGGCTACCTGATATTGCTCCCGTTCGTCTCCCTCATCGGGATCGCCGCCCTGTTCGCGTGGGCGGGCTCGTTGATGCTGCTCTTCCTCCCCGGCTACGTGGCCCGGCTGCCGGGCGGCCAGGCACGCTTCGGCGTGTTCACCGTCGGGCCCGGGGTGGCTTCGGCGTTCGCCGCCTTGCTGGGCGCCCTCGGCCTGATCCTGATCGCACCGTGGCTCACGGTTGCCGCGGCGGGCGTGGACCGGTCGGTCGTCCGGCGACTGCTCGGCCCCTCGGAACGGGCAGCCCTGACCGAACGGGTCCGACGCGCCGAGGCCCGCCGCAGCGTCGCGGTCGAGTCCGCGGAGACCGAGCGGCAGCGCATCGAGCGGGACCTCCACGACGGCGCCCAGCAACGGCTGGTGGCGCTCGCCATGGACCTCGGACGGGCCCGAGAACAGTTCGAGCGCGACCCGGAGCGTGCCCGGCAGCTGATCACGGAGGCCCACGAGGAGGCCAAGGCCGCCCTTACCGAGCTGCGCGACCTGGTGCGGGGCATCCACCCCGCCGTGCTGTCCGACCGCGGCCTCGACGCCGCCCTCTCCGCCGTCGTCGCCCGGGTCGATATACCCGTGGACCTCGACGTCCGGGTCCCCCGCCGCCTGCCCCCGGCCGTCGAAAGCACCGCCTACTTCGTGGTCACCGAGGCGCTGACGAACGTCGTTCGCCACTCGCTGGCACACCGGGCCGGTGTCGCGGTGTCGCAGGCGGGCGGGAGACTGCTCATCGAGGTCTCCGATGACGGCATGGGCGGAGCCGACCCCGCCAAGGGCACCGGACTGGCCGGCTTGGCGGCGAGAGTCGAGAGCGTCGGCGGGTGGCTGCACATCGTGAGCCCGCCGGGCGGGCCGACCACGTTGATGGCGGAGATCCCATGCGCATCGTGATCGCCGAGGACGCCGTCCTGCTGCGGGCCGGGCTCACCCGCCTGCTCGACGAGGCAGGGGAGACGGTGGTCGCCGCAGTGGGCGACGCCCCCTCCCTGATCGAGGCGGTCGGGCGCCACCAGCCCGACGTGGCCATCGTCGACGTCCGCATGCCACCCTGCCTGATCGACGACGGCCTTCGGGCGGCGATCGAGATCCGCCGCCGGTGGCCGGCTGTCGGGCTCCTGGTCCTCTCCCAGTACGTCGAGGAGACCTACGCCAGCGAGCTGCTGGCAGCCGGCACCGAGCGGACCGGGTACCTGCTGAAGGACCGGGTTGCGGAGGTCGGCGAGTTCGTCGACGCCGTTCGCCGGGTCGCCGCAGGCGGCACCGCCCTCGATCCCGAGGTGGTGGCGCAGATCCTGGCCCGTTCCCGCCAGCGCGATCCCCTCGAAGGTCTCTCGGGGCGCGAGCGCGAGGTGCTCGCCCTGATGGCCGAGGGCCGGAGCAACCAGGCGATCGCCAAGAACCTCGTCGTGTCCGAAGGAGCAGTGGAGAAGCACGTGACCAGCATCATGACCAAGCTCGACCTCCTGCCGGACGAGGCGGACCACCGCCGGGTCCTGGCCGTACTGCGGTGGTTGCAACGATGACCGCCACCCTTCCTGCCGACCCCACGCCGTTCGACCCGCCCACTCCCGCCGGCCCCGACGTTCCCCGCCGGCGAGGCGCCTGGCTGATCGTCGGTCTGGTGATCGCAGCCATCACCATCCTTCTCGGCACCTGGGACCTCGTCGGCGCGGTGTCCCGACAGCCGGTCCACTACCAGCGGACCTGGGCGGAGCCCGTCCACACCCTTGACCTGGACGTCGGGAACGGCTCCGTCACCCTGGTCGGCACCGACGGCACCGGGGCGATCGTGCACGCCGACGGGGCCCGGGGCCTGACCACGCCCACGAACGAGCAGACCCTCGTGAACGGCACGCTGCGGATCCGCTCGAACTGCTCGTTCATCCTCGGCTCGAACTGGTGCTCGCTGTCGTACCGGATCGAACTGCCGGCCGGAGCGACGGTGGTCGCCCACTCGAGCAACGGTTCGGTCACCGGCGACGGGCTCACCGGGAATGTCGAGCTGTCGTCCAACAACGGCCGGGTCACCGCCAACGGCCCGTCCGGGACGCTCAGCGTGCACAGCTCCAACGGCCGGGTGCAGGTGACCGGCGCCACCAGCGCCCACGTCAGCGCCAGCAGCAACAACGGATCCGTCCGCGTCGGATTCGCCGAGCCGCCCGAAGCCGTGTACGCCCACTCGAACAATGGCTCGGTCACCGTCGGGGTCCCCCGCTCCGACATCTCGTACCGGGTAGAGGCCCACTCGAACAACGGGCGGGTATCCACCCCGGTGCGCACCGACCCCACCGGAAGCCAGACGATCACCGCCGTCTCGAACAACGGAGCCGTGACCGTCCGCTACGGCCCCGCCTGAGCCAGCCCCA
>WQVT01000252.1 GCA_009785715.1 Acidimicrobiaceae bacterium
CGCCGCCTCGCTGCGCTCGGCGAGGCGCTCACGGGCTGTTACGGCCGTGGTGGCGTCCCGCGGGTCGAGACCCTGCCCGAGCAGATCCGCCTCGCGGACGTGCCTCCGACGTTGCCGGGGGAGGGGAAGGCGGTGTTCGGGTTGGACGCGACGACGATGGCACCGGCTGTTGCCCGACTCGATCTCGTGCCGACGCTCCTCGTCACCGGTCCCGATCGAAGCGGCCGCACGAACGCCCTGGCGGCCGTCACGAGGTCGCTCGTGGCCGGTTCCCCCGGGCTCGAGTGTTACCTGCTCTCTCCGCTGCGCCGCAGCTGGGACGGGGCGGGGGTGACGTGGGCCGACGTGGCGTCCGACCCGTTGTCGTGCCAGGCGCTGGCCGAAAAGCTCGCAGACCTGGCGGCCCGTCGGGCTGCGGGCGGCGGGCCGGGGTTCCTGGTCGTCGTGGACGACGGCGACGAGCTCGCCGACGGGCCGGGCAGCAGCGAGCTGGAGCTGGTGGTACGGCGAGGTCGGGACGCCGGGGTGATGCTCGTCGGCGCCGGCAGCAACCATGCGGTGCGGCGCGCGTTCAGCGGCTGGTTGCCGGAGCTCCGGAGGGCCAACCACGCGCTGTTGCTGGTCCCGGATCTCGACCTCGATGGGGACCTGGCCGGCATGCGCCTACCCCGGCGGGCGGGCCGGGCGTTCCCACCCGGCCGGGGTTTCCTCGTCCAACGGGGTACCGCCCGGCTGGTCCAGGTGGCGCTGGCATGACGGCTCAGAGATTTCCGTCACGTGCTTCGCGGTGGCGCGTTGTAGTAGGTGAAGCCAACCACAGGAGGAAGTACGCATGTCCGTGTCCGGTGCCAACCTGGAGCAGCTGTACCAGTTGGGGAAGCAGTTCTGCAGCGATGCCGATTCGATCCAGACCCTGATCAAGAACATCGACAACCAGATCGCGGCCGCCCAGTGGACCGGGACCAACGCCACGCAGTGGACCAACCAGTGGCAGTCGCAGTTCAAGCCGGCGCTGAACAACGTGGGCGAGGGTCAGGGCGGGCTGCGCCCGACCGGCGTGTACCTGATGGGGCAGGCCCAGGGCATCGGCCAGGCGACGGGTACCCAGGTCGGCTAGATCGACGGCTGCTTGTTGGTCGTTCGGCAGATGAGCGCTGACGTTTCGGTGGCCGCATGTATGTAGGCCCATCTTCCCCGGCGACGCCTTCGCCGGCGCTGCCCGGTCAGCTCCGCAACCTGGCGGCGCAGCTCAACGATGCTGCGGATCGTCTGGATCATGCGTCGTCGGCCGCGACGTCGGCGATGTCGGACCTGAATTCGTCCGGTCCGCGTATCGACGGCTGGGTCGCCCAGGTCGGCTCGGATGTCGGTTCCCTGAGCGCGAAGGCCAATGATTGCCGGACGTTTGCCTCGCAGGCCGCGACCCTGGCGGGCCAGATCGAGCAGCAGCTTCAACAGATCAAGCAGCAGCAGGCCGCACAGAGTCAGGGCGGAAGTCCGCCACCGACCCCTTCTCCGGGTTCGGGGATGGGCCTGTGACGCCGTCGAGCCGCGGAAGGTGATGCCGCATGCCCAGGACAACGTTCGATCCTGACGAGCTCGACGACCGTTCCGGACGGCTCAACAAGGCCGCCGGGAGGTTGGACGGGATCGGCAGCAGGGCTACCTCCGCTGCCAGCGACCTGATGGGGGATCCATGGGCGGGGGCGCTTGCCGCTCAGGTGCCGGGCATCTTCACCAACCTGCCCTCTATTAGGGATGACCTCCACGAGACGGCGAGGAGTATCACGGCCACGGTCCAGCAGTACCGGGACCGGCAATCGGGCGGACCGCCGTCACCACCCGGGTGGCTCGCCTCAGCCTTGGGTCCCGCTGCGCCGCCCCTCTTTCAAGCGGCCGACAAGGACTTGCAGTCCTGGTGGAAGAAGCACGGCCACGACATCGAGTCCGCTCTGCATAGCACCGTCAAGAGCGACGTCAACAACCTCATTCCCGGCGTCCCTCTTTGGAGCATGGCCAGTACGGGTCTCCACGATGCTGGCACGTGGTACGAGCAGCATCGCAAGACGATCCAAGCCGACCTCGAAAAGACGGCAGCTATTTCGGGAATGGTCGCCGGAGCGGCCGGATTCGTCGCCATGCTCCCTATTCCTGGCGTCGACGTGGCCGCCGAAGCGTTGACGGAAGTGGCCGGCGTCGTCAACGTTGCCGCCGACGCGGCGCTCTTGGCAACAGGCGACGACACCCCAGGCGTCGAGGCCGACATGGCCATGGCTGGCTTCGGTTTACTGACGGGAGGCGCGTCGCGCACCCTGGGTGAGGGAGCGGAGCTCGTGGGTGATATGCGCTATGCGGGCGATGCGGAAAAGGCGGCAAAAGACGCTGAGGCGGCCAGGAGCGCAGCCGCGATCACTCGCAACGAGAAGGTGGCAAAAGCGGTAGAGCTGGACAATCAGAGCAAGACGCCCGTCGTAGGCATCCTCGCGCGTGGGAAGCACATAGCGGCGGAACAAGAAGCCGATCGTTCTCTCAAGAACTTGGTGAATGCCGAGGCCGATGCGAAAACCGCCAAACAGGTTGCTGAGGAAGCCTCCCAGGAGGCCAAGCCCACGGTGAGCAGGTTCGTAAAGGCCGCGACCGGCATAAGCACGGTCTCGGAGCTCAAGAATGGCATCAAATATGGGTTTACGGCATCCGAGAAGCTCGCGTGGCACGGCGGGGGACTGGGTTTAGCTCAGACCGGGCTGCAGGTTGCCGCGAACGTCGGTGACCTCGCCAAGGACTTCCCGCCTGTGGATCAGGCAACCCACGCGACGGTGAATCAGATCTTCGGGAACACGAGTCCGTCATGATCGCCGCCCGCCAAGCGAAGAGCTTCAGGATCGCTCTTACGGCCGAGTGGTGGGACTTGCCGCTCAATCCTGCGACCCGTGACGCCGAGATCGAAGCGCTCGTCGCCGAGCGGCGGGCGGACGCGACCCCAGCACTTCGGCGCACCATCGTGACGATCCTGAGCCGGACAGCGGCTGCGGCGCACGACATCGGAGCCGGGCTGTGCGCCGAGTACGGGACAGCTGAGGAGGGTCAACTTGTCGGGGCAAGCCTCTTGGTGACCGAGGCCCCCGGTGATCTGTCCCGTGCTGACCTGGAGGCGCTGGCAGAGGGGATGGCGGCGCAGGGGTTCGTTGGCCCCGCGGACCCTCCGCTCGCCGAGAGCTCCGTCGTGACCCTCAACCAGGTGGGTCGGGCGATCCGGGTGCGGTTCGATCCGCAGACCGCGGGTGCCGACTCGCCGGCGATCGGGAGCGACAGCCTTCGGCTGCAGTTCTTCGTTCCCGTTCCCGGGACCGGCGCCACCGCGGTTGTCACGTTCAGCTCCCCGGCGCTCACCGGCCACGAGCCCTTCGACGATCTCGTCCAGCTGTTCGACGCCATTGCGGGCACGTTCTGCTTCCTCGACGAGCAGGGCGAACAGATCCCGCCAGCGGCGTGAAAAGGGTCGCAACTATGCTCTCTGCCGCGTTTTCGGGACTCGGCGGAGGTGTGCGCACGCGTGCAGGAGGAGGTGACGGTCGATTTTTCGATGGAGGAACTCGACCAGCTCTTCACGGCCTGCGACGTCCGGCCACCGCCCGGCCTGGAGGCGGAGGAGTTGCCGCCGGCGGTTCGGGACGCGGTGCGGAGGGCGGTCACACGGTCACTCCAGGCGCGCGGGATGCTCACCGAGGCGGACGACGGGGCGTGGCGGCCGATTGCCGCGATTGCGCAGGTGATCGCCATGCTGGCCCGCCCGGGGGTAGCCGCGAAGGCCAGCCTCGACCTGGCCGGTCAGACACAGACCCGTCGCTACGGGATGGTCGGGACCGCCGGCGTGGAGCAGCAGGCGCTGGCGGACGGCCTCTGCCGACTCACCCTCTTCGAGACGAACGACCTCCTCGGACGGGTGCTCGCCTTCCTGGGGCGACCTGCGGGGCCTCGCCCGGAGGCGCCGCCGTTCCGCCTCCCGGTCGGCGATCTGAGACAAGCACTGCGGTTGGCGTCGGGCGGAGACGCGGCGGCCGTCCGCTACGTGCTTCGGAGCGCGCGGGTGCCCAGGGGCGCGGTCGTCTCGTTCTCGAACGTGCTCGTCCCCGAGGTGCCCGTCGCGACGTTCGAGGTGAACTACCTGGCCCCGGACGGGGTGTTCCGCGGTGGCGAACTGACCTGGATCGATCATGTCGAACACGGACTGTGGAGCTTCCCTCCGCTCGTCGACGGCCCGGTCACCGTGGAGGTCAGCCCCACCTCCCCCGACGCCCTCGTCGAGGAGCTACGTTCCTACCTTCCCGCCGAGACGGCGGCCGTAGCCGTCGGGTGACGCGATGCTGAAGCGCACAAGCGAGTTTCGCCTTGTGGGCGCCGTCCTGGTCGTGGCGCTCGTATCGACGGTCGCGCTGGTCGGCACCGGCTTCAACCGCTCGGTGGTGCACATCCTCGATGTCGGGGCGTGGGTGCGCAGCATCGAGCAGGGCTCGGTCGAGCACGTCAACGGGGCCACCGGCAAGATCGACGATTCGCTGCGACTTCCGATTGCCTCCGACCCCGACCTCGAGTTGGTCAACACCGCGCGCGGCGCCGCGCTTCTCGATCCGCGCACCGGCAAACGGCAGATGATCGATAACAGCCAGCTGCATCAGGCGGCGACTCCCACCGTCGCCGGACCGCCCGGGGACGTCGAACTGGTCAGCAACGGCACCACGATCTGGCAGTTGCAGCCGCGGCAGGGTGAGGCTGCGAGGATCTCGCCGGCGTCCGGC
>WQVT01000253.1 GCA_009785715.1 Acidimicrobiaceae bacterium
GACTCGCTCCTGTCCGAGCTGAGCGCCTCGGAACCGGCGTTCGCACTCCCGCTCGGCGGAGGAAGGATCGGCACTTCGAGCTGGGGGAGGCGCCCGCGCCGGGTCAACACCCTGGTGGGGCTCGCCGGTACCGTCGCCGCCCTCGCCCGTCTCGACCAGGAGCTCACCTCCTACGACCGCGACCGTGTCCACCACCACCTGCTGAGCCGGGAGACCGTGGAGAAGCTGCTCGCCAGCCTGGCCTCGCAGAGCGTCGCCGAACGCCTCGAGCGCCCGGGGATGGAAGCCGAACGGGCCGACGTGATCGTGGGTGGGACCCTGGTCCTGGCGGCGTTGCTCCGCCACTTCGAGATCGACGCCTGCCTGACCTCGGAGGCCGACATCCTCGACGGCCTGGCGATGACGCTCCTCGCCGGTTCCTGAGGCCTGGGGGAACCCCGGGGCGGCGGGGTGGCGGCATCAGTAGCATCTCGCCCATGCCAATCGTCGAACGCATCCTGATGGGGCCCGGGCCGTGCAATCCGTACCCGGAGGCCACCGAGGCACTGGGACGCCCCATGCTCGGCCACCTCGACCCGGTCTTCCTCGGAATCCTCGACGAGACCTGCGACCGGCTGCGCCAGGTCTGGTCCACCGAGAACCACCTCACGCTGCCGATCTCGGGGACCGGGACCTCCGGCATGGAGGCGTCGTTCGTGAACCTGGTCCACCCCGGCGACGTCGTCGTGATCGGCGTCAACGGCCTGTTCGGTCAGCGGATGGTCGACGTCGCCGGCCGGGCCGGCGCCGAGGTGGTGACCGTCGAGGCGCCTTGGGGCCAGCCGCTCGACCCGGACGCCCTCCTCTCCGCCCATCGCTCACCGGCGATCATCGCCATGGTGCACGCCGAGACGAGCACCGGGATTCAAAACGACGTGGCAGCCGTCGCCGCCGGCAAGGGCGACGCCCTCCTCATCGCCGACTGTGTGACCTCCCTCGGGGGGATCCCCGTCGACATCGACGGGTGGGGAGTGGACGCCGCCTACAGCTGCAGCCAGAAGTGCATCGGTGTGGCGCCGGGGCTTTCGCCGTTCACCCTCGGCCCACGCGCCTGGGAGCGGCGGGTGACGCAGCCGCAGAGCTGGTACCTCGACCTCGGGATGATCGACGAGTACGCGACGACCGGCCATGCGCGCAAGTACCACCACACCGCGCCGGTCGCCATGATCACCTCGCTCGGCGCCGGGCTCGGCGTCCTGCTCGAGGAGGGACTCGAGTCGTCGTGGGCCAGGCACCGGTCCTGCGGGCAGATGCTCCAGGAAGGACTGGTCGCTCTCGGCCTCGAGCTGGCCGCCGCGGAGGGCCACCGTCTCCCCCAGCTGACGACCGTCAAGGTCCCCGACGGGGTGGACGACGCCAAGGTCCGCCAGCTGCTCCTCGAGCGCTACGGGATCGAGATCGGTGCCGGCGCCGGGCAGTGGGCCGGGCAGGTGTGGCGGATCGGCTGCATGGGTCACACCGCCAGGGAGCGCAACGTCATCCTGCTCCTGCAGGCACTCGCCGAGATCCTCGGGCGCTGAGCCCGGGACGGGGGACTCAGTGACCTGGGGAGGGCTGACCCGTGCCAGCGGTCAGGAGCTGACCGGCCGGCGGGTGGTGCTCCGCCCGCTCGTGGTCAACGATTTCGAGGCGTGGCGCGAGGTCCGGATCCGGGGCCGGGACTGGCTGCTCAAGTGGGAGCCCCGGCCCCTCGCCGGCCAGCCCGACGCGGTCGAGGACCGGCGGGTGTTCGCCGCCCGCTGCGCGGCGCGCGAGCGCGAGCGCCAGCTCGGCACCGGCTACGGCTTCGGGGTGTTCGTCGGCGGGCGCTTCGCCGGCGAGATCAACCTCTCCTCGGTCCAGCGGGGCCCGTTTCAGAACGCCTACGTCGGCTACTGGATCGACGAGGCGATGGCCGGCTTCGGCTACACGCCCGAGGCGTTCGTGGTCCTCGCCCGCTTCGCCTTCGAGGACCTGGCGCTGCACCGCCTGCAGGTGTCGATCATCCCCCGCAACCGGGCCAGCCGCCGGGTCGCCGAGAAGCTCGGGCTGCGCGACGAGGGTATAGCCGTACGCTATCTCGAAATCAACGGGGTCTGGGAGGACCACGTCCGCTACGCCCTCACCTCCGAGGAGTGGACGGACCGGCGGGAGGACTTCCTTCGCACCTGGCTCTGAGCCAGGACCGCCTCGGAGGTCGTGTAGCGGTAGGTATAGCCGGCGGCTTTGAGCCGCCGGTTGTCGAGGCCACGGCCGTAGCGCAGGACCTGGCGCACCTCGAGGGGCAGGTCGAGGACGTGTGCCTGGGCGAGCGGCCCGAGTGCGACGCCCGTGAAGAGCGGCGGCAGGAACATCGGCACCCTGCCGGCGAGGGTGATGAGCTCGGACCAGGGGAGCCGGCCGTCGGCGGCGACGTTGTAGGCGCCCGAGAGGCGGCGCCCGGTCGCGAACAGCAGGGCCCGGACGACGTCGGTCTGCTCCACGAACTGCAGCAGAGGGTCGAAGCCGAGGATCTGCGGCACGGCGGGCAGGGTGAGGGCGCGCCCGAGCGGCGTGTGGCCCCGGTTCCCGACGACGTCGCCGAAGCGCAGCACGGCGACGCGCACCTCCGGGCGCTCCTCGACGAAGTCGCGCAACTGGGACTCCACCTCGAGGAGCGTTCGCTCGATCCGCGTCCGGGGCCGGGTGGAACGCCGCGCGTCCTCGTCGAAGAAGTACGGGTCACGCGGCCCCGCCCCGTACACGAGGGCCGAGGACTTCACGACCACGCCCCCGACGCTGCTCCCGTCCTGGCTCAGGGCGGCGAGGAGGTTGAGCGTCCCGATGACGTTGTTCTCGTGGAGGCGCTGATCGGCCATCCGCGTCGAGTCGACCGCGAGTGCGGCGTGGACCACCGTGTCGACGTCGGTGGCGGCCACGACGTCGCCGAGGGTCGAGAAGCTCTCGTCGGTGCGGAAGAATTCGGTGCGCTCGAGGGGGATGGTCGGCTCCGAGGTGTCCACGCCGATCACCGCCTCGACATCGGGATCGGATTCCAGCGCCTGAGCGACGCTGCCGCCCCAGTAGCTGCCGACACCGGTGACCAGGATCCGCTGCGGGCGCTCCGCCCGCCCGGTCATCCGGATCACCCGGGGCTCATCCAAGCCAGACGCTCTGTCGTGCGGCGAGCATGTCGTTCAGCGCCTGCTGCAGGGCCGCCCGGATCGCCTCGGCCTCGGTGTGGACCCTGCCCTTCGGGTAGCGGGGTTGGTCGGGCTTGACGTCGAAACGGACCGGGTCGAGCACCCGGAAGCGGATCTTGGCGGGGAACGGGGTGAACAGGCCGAGCGGGCCGAGCAGGAGCATGTTCGCGGTGAGCGGGACGTAGGGGACCCCGAGGAGGCGTGCGGCGGCCTCGAAACGGGCGATCGTCGGCATCGTCTCCTCGCTGCCCATCACCGCGATCGGCACGACCGGCACCCCGGCCCGCATGGCGATCTCGACGAACCCGCCGCGTCCGAAGCGCTGCAACTGGTACCGCTCGGTGAACAGCTTGCCCGTGCCCTTGGTCCCCTCCGGGAAGTCGAGCGTCAGCGCTCGCTCGTCGTGGAGGAGCCGGTAGGCGTTGTCGGGGTGGGCGGCGACCCCGCCGGCGCGTGCCCAGATCGTGCCGGCGACCGGCAGGGTGCGGAACAGGCGGTCGGCCAGGCCGTAGACGGGGCGCCCGAGCTCGGTTTCGATGCCGTGCATCAGCAACGGGGCATCGACGGGGATCGCGCCGGCGTGATTGGCCACGAGCAGGGCCCCGCCATCAGTCGGAACTTTGTCCAACCCTTCCCACTCGACGCGGAACCAGTGCCGGTAGAGGGGCTCGTAGAGGCGTGCGAAGACGTCCCGGACGCGCTGCGAACGGCCCCAGCCGTCCACGTCGCTGCGGCGCGGCCCGGCGTCGGGCTCAGGCTGGCTCGGCTGCCTGAGGTGGATCAGCTCGCCGCCCCGGGGGTTGGCCCCCTCGACGGGCATCAGGCTGGGGGCAGGACGGTGACCAGCGTGCCGTAGGGGTCCATCTGCCAGACCTGGGCGGCGTTGGGGATCGGCAACTCGACGCAGCCGTTGCTCTGCGGGTAGCCGTAGCCCGGCCGGATGAAGCCGTGGACGGCGTCGCTGCCGTTGAAGTAGGCGATCCACGGGATGCCCTTGTCGACGTACTTGGTGCCGTTGGGATCGGTGCCGCTCATCGTCCCGACCGCCTGGCGCTCGAAGACGGGGAAGGTTCCCGGTTGGGTGGTGGCTCCCGGAACGCCGGTGTTCGCCGGCGTGGTGAAGATGATCTGGCCGTCGCGCCACACCTGGAGGGACTCAGGCAGGGTCTCGCTGGCGATCAGGTAGTCGTAGGGCTGCGTGGTCACGTGCCGGCCGGCCACCTGGGCGAGCAGCGTGGCCCAGACCTGCGGACCGGCGATCCCGTCCACCGAGAGGTTCTCGTTCGACTCGAAGGCCATGATGGCGCCCTGGTCGATCGTGTTGTACTGCCCGGGCGTCCAGAGGGCGCTGAGGCTCGACGGGACGTTCGGATACGCCCAGTTGAGGGACCCGGCCAGCGGGGACGTGCTGACGGCGTCGGGCACGGTCGCCTCGGACGCGAGCCCCGGGGTGAACGTGAACGGCAGGTACTTGAGCTCCGACAACAGCTGCTCGAGCCGCAGCTCGCTCCCCTTCTCGACGGTGAAGGTCGTGGTGGTTGCCGCCACCGAAGCGGTCCTGACC
>WQVT01000254.1 GCA_009785715.1 Acidimicrobiaceae bacterium
AGTTCGGCCATCTTGTCTGGAACGGATGCCTACGTTGAGGACGCGCTCTCTGTTCAGGGGGGAGGCGCGGTCGGCTACAAGATCCACCCGCCACAGACGCCGGCGCTCGATATTCAGATCTGTACTGCCGTCAGAGAGGCGGTGGGGTCGGAATACACGCTGATGCTCGATAGCACCTGGAGTTATGACTACCCCGACGCGCTCCGGGTTGGACGGGCCATTCAGGAGCTTGACTATTATTGGTATGAGGATCCGCTCTCTGAGTCCGACGTCTATAATTACGTCAAGTTGCGTGAAAAGCTGGACATTCCGATCCTGGCGACCGAATACCCAACCGGCGATCTCACGACCTACCCCATCTGGTTAACGGAGCGCGCCACCGACTTCCTTCGGGGAGACGTGCCCAATAAGGGTGGGATCACCACCATGGTCAAGACGGCGCACCTTGCCGAGGCATTCGGGATGAGTTACGAGGTACACCACGGTGGAAATTCTTTGAACAATATCGCCCATGCTCACGTGACCGCCGCTCTCCCGAATACCCATTTCTTCGAGATCATTCTTCCCGCGGAGGCCCAGCAGTACGGCCTGTCCGAGGAGCTGAGTGTCAACAAAGATGGCTGTATAACTGCGCCCAGCGGCCCCGGGCTCGGGGCCGAAATCGACTTCGACCTCATCAAGCGCAGGGAACTGGCAGTTCTGTCATGACCGGCTAATTCTGCGCCGTAGCGGCCTTACCTAGGAACCCGGACCCGGGTCTGCGATGCTTGCGCCCGATGCCCTACTTTGTCAATGTCCTCGTTTCGCACATCAAGAGGTCCCAGGCGGTCAGGCTCATCTTGGTCGGTGCAGTTTGCCTCCTGGTCGGGGCGGCGCTGTTCTCCGCCACCCAGAGGATCTCGTTCCCGACGGCCCTCTACTGGGCTCTCGAGACGGCTACCACCGTCGGGTATGGCGACGTCGCCGCCAAGAACCCGACCGGCCGAGCCGTTGCTGTCGGCGTCATGCTCACGACCATCCCGTTGTTTGCCTCCGCGTTCGCCCTCCTGGCTGGAGCAGTCGTGACTACCAACCTGCGTAAGCTGATGGTCGTGGCCCATCCGGAGGCGCTCGAGGACGAGGTTGCCATCTACGGTTGGAGCCCGGTCGTGCCCCGCGTCGCGGACCAGCTGATAGAGGCGGGCCGCCCGGTGGTCGTCATCGCCAACACGGACCGGGAAAACCTCCCCGACGCGGTGAGGTTCATAGCCGCAGACCCGACGAGCGAAGAAGCCGTTCGGCGCAGTCACCCGGAGAAAGCGAGCCAGTTGCTCATCACCGCCCGGACCGATGCCGACGTCCTGGTGACCGCCGTGCTCCTGCGCCGTGTCGCGGCCGACGTACCGAAACTGGCAGTGGTGGGGTCCGGAGCGGTCGGTACCGCGCTGGCCGAGCTCGGGGTCGACGCCACGATTTCCTCCGAAGACCTGCTCGTCAATACCTTGGCCAGGAGCCTGGAAGCCCCACACGCGGGTGAGCTCTTGCTGCGCCTCGTCTACTCCGACGACTACCAAATGAAGGAACTGCCCGTCGACTCGGTGGACCAGGGCCGGGCGCTCGCCAGCATCCGCAAGGAACACCAGCCTGGCCTCGTGCTCGGAGCCGTCCATGACGGCCATGTCATCATGGGAGTCGCGCACGACGTGGTCGTCGAGGAGGGCGACCAGCTGATCGTGCTGGAGCCCGCCCCCTCCTGAAACCCGGTGACCAGTCAGAGTTCAGGTCCGACTGGTCACCTAACCATCGGTTAACGAATGCGGTCGTGCCCCCGATTATCCAGTCGCATTCTGCCAGAGCGCCTGATAGCCGTAGGTCGTAAGGCCCGGGATGGAAACCGATTTGGCACTGAGGTTATAGAACGGCAGGTCGAACATGAACGGTGCGTACGCCTCATCGCTGATGTACTTCCAGATCCCGAAATAGGCCTTCTGACGCTGAGACGCGTTCAGGGTGGCTGCAGCAGCGTTGATCATGGTGACGAGCTTGGGGTCCTTGACGACGGCGAACGGCGAGGAAGGAACAAAGTAGAGGGGCAGTCCAACGCCCAGCGCGGGATCGAATCCCCCGGTCGCTTCCACGTCAGCCTGCCACTTGCCGCCCCTCAGGGCCGAGAGGAGCGCTGGAGAGCTCAGCGGTGATCCAATGGTCACGTCCATTCCCGCCGCCACCCACTCGCTCTTCAGGGCCGCAACAGTTTCCGCCTGCGGAGTCTGCTGCTTCCCAAAGATGGTGAACTTGAGCCCCCCCAGCTGCTTTACGAGCGCTTTGGCCTTGGCCAGATCGTACGTGCGGTAGCCGGGAACCTTGGCCTCATAGTACAGCCCGTTTTTGATACTGGGCGACTCAGAAGGAGTCGCCAGACCCCCCTGTATCGCGCGATTCAGCGGTGCGGGATCGGTTGCGTAATAGATGGCCTCGCGGGCGAGGATATTGTTGAACGGCGGAGCGTCTGAATTGAGCAGGATAAACTGGGCGCCGAAGGCTGCAGGCCCGGCCGTGACGCGCACCTTGCCCTTCTTGATGATCGGGGCGAGCGTACCCAGGGTGCTGTAGGGCTGGTAGGCTTGGATCTCACCCGTGAGCAGCGCATCGTAGGCACTCTGATCGTTAGCCAAGGCGAGGAACGTCAGCGTGTTCAAATGCGGCAGGCCCTTCTGCCAGTACAGAGGGTTGCGCTTCAGCACCAGCTTTGTGCTGGGATCGTTGCTCACGACCTCAAACGGGCCGGCCCCGACGGGCTTCAGGCTGAAGTTTTTCAAGCCCATCTTCTGAAACGCCGTCGGTGAAGGGATGTAGTTGATGGGGTAGGTGAGGAAGGAATTCGGCAGCTCTGCATCCGGCCGGCTCAGGTGGAGGTCGACGGTGTAATTGTCGGGGGTCGTGACAGAGGAGATCGCCGAGGTCACCGTGAGAGCGGCCGACGCATTCTTCGGGTCCATGTTCCGCTGGAAGTTGAAGGCGACAGCGGCGGCATTGAATGGCGTCCCGTCGCTGAAGCGGACGCCGTGTCGCAGGTGCAGCACGAGGGTCTTGCCGCCATTCGTGAACTTGTAACCAGTGGCCAGGTCGGGTACGAGCTGCCCCTTCGGGCCTTGTTCGAACAAATCTCCAAAGATGGCGTCGAAGAACGGGACTTCCCCGACCGAGTGGGTGCTTGTTACCGGATCCAGCGACGGCCAGGAGCCGTAGAAGTTGGCGTCCTCCCCCACGGTCATGGAGCCACCGGTCGCGGCAGACGCCGCACGGGCGCCCTGACCGAACAGGACCGCGACCATGGCCGTCAGTGCCACCACCAGGAGGAGCCTCAGAGCGCTTGCTCTCCGGCCTCGCGTGACCGTCGCTCTGAGACCAGATCTGGTTCTCTTGGGCGTGTCCATGTCGTCCTCCTCGTGACGAAGGCCTGTTGTGGCTAGACGCTTGAAACCGTTACCAATTGGGCCCCGATATCTCCTGGGCCTCGGCAACGCCCCCTATTGCACTGACGTCTCTAGATTGTGGCAGCGTATTTACCAGATAGCGGGTGGCCTCGTCAAGTCTGCATTTGAGGTGCGTGAATCGAGACCCGGCCCGGAAATGTGTCGGCAATGCCACGGAGTCATCCGATTGATCGGCAATCTTTGTGGTGTGGGCGGATCCGAGTGATCCCGATGAGGAAGGAGCGAAGGCGATGGGCGCGGTCATTGTCACCGGAGGGGCGCGTGGACAGGGAAGCGCGCACGCTGAGCGATTCGCGCAAGGGGGTGACCGCGTCTTCCTGGCCGACGTCCTCGATGAGGAGGGTCAGGCGGTGGCCGACCGCCTGACCCGCAACGGGGCGCAGGCGATCTACCGACATCTCGACGTCACCGACGCGGGAGGATGGGAGACGCTCGTCGGAGAGATCGCCGAGAGCGGGGAGCACCTCCGGGTCCTCGTCAACAACGCCGGCGTCTCCCAGCGCGAACCGGGCCTCGTTCACCTCTCCGAAGCCGAGTGGGACCGGGTGCTGGCCGCCAACCTGAAAGGCGCCTACCTGGGTATTCGTGCCGCGGCGCCGCTCATGGAGGGCGGCGGGGGTGGCACGATCATCAACGTGGGCTCGGCGGCAGGACTGACGGGGAACCCCCACGCGGCCTACGTCTCGGCGAAGTGGGGCCTGCGGGGACTCACGAGGGCGGCCGCCTTCGAGCTGTCGGGCGTAGGGATCCGGGCACACTGCATTCACCCCGGGATCGTGGAGACGCCGATGACGCTGCGGGCACCGGCCGGGATCGAGATGATGCGCCGGCACACCCCGCTCGGTCGCGCCGCGACGGTCGAGGAGATCGCCGAGATCGCGTACTTCCTCGCGAGCGACGCGGCGGCGTACCTGACCGCGCTCGACGTTCCGATCGACGGCGGCTTTACCGAGCTCGGTCAGTTCTGGAACATGATCAGGTCCGCCGGGGAAGGCCATGCCGGCGCCTGATACCGCCGGGCCAAGGGGCGATCCGTACCGAGGCATCGCAGGCCCTGGTAGCTGCGTGACCAGGTGAGCGTTCCCGCCCCGTGGTCGTATCGTGGCCGACAAGAACGACAAAGGAGGCCCGGTGACGCAACGCACCGTGGAGATCAAGACCGACGACGGCATATGCCCGGCGGCCCTGAGCATTCCCGACACGGGGGGACCTTCGCCGGCGGTGATCATGTTTCCCGACGCCGGCGGGATGCGCGACACCATGCGCCAGATGGGTGAGCGCCTCTCCG
>WQVT01000255.1 GCA_009785715.1 Acidimicrobiaceae bacterium
AAGACGACGTTGAGCGCGGATCCGGGGACCAAGCAGGCGAGCCACAAGCCGCCCACGTGGGCGGACATGGATTGGATCCGCAGCCTGTGGAAAGGTCCGCTGATCGCGAAGGGGCTCGTGACGGCGGACGACGCCCGAAGGGCGTTGGATCACGGTGCGGACGGGATCTTGGTGTCGAACCACGGTGGTCGCCAACTGGACAGTGGTATTGCGACGCTGCGGGGTCTGCCGGAGGTGCGGCGAGCGGTGGGTGATTCGGTGCCGGTGTTGA
The DNA here is from genome assembly GCA_009785715.1 of Acidimicrobiaceae bacterium. Classification (GTDB taxonomy): domain Bacteria; phylum Actinomycetota; class Acidimicrobiia; order Acidimicrobiales; family Palsa-688; genus WQVT01. Next base: position 272 of record WQVT01000255.1, read on the forward strand.
TCGACGGCGGCGTCCGGCGCGGCAGTGATGTGGTCAAGGCGATCGCGCTCGGGGCCGATGCCGTGGTGATCGGAAGGGCCTATGCATATGGGCTCGCCGCGGCTGGGGAGCCGGGGGTACGGAAGGTCCTGGATTTGTTTCGGAGCGAGATGGTCCGGACGATGAAGGCCCTCGGCGTCGAGTCCCTCGAAGAGATCGACGCGTCGTGCATCGACACCTCCAGGTTCTTTCTCGCGGAGCGACTGGCCGCCGCGGAGCGACTCGTAGCCGAGGAACGCGACACTCTGACCTTCCATTGACCAGGGTGGGCGTGGCTGCGTCCTCGGAGTTCTTGGATCTCGACTCAGGCTGGCCGGAGTTGCGCTCAGCGCTGTGGGTCGTCGGACTGGACCCGGTCGTCCTCGCCTGGGACGGCGACGACCAAAGCGACCAGGCCCTGGATCTCGTGCTGGTGAACTACTGCTGGGGGTATGACACTCGTCGGGAGGCGTTCCTGACCTGGGGCCAGCAGGCCGCGGGCCGGTCGCTGCTGGTGAACCCTCTCCGAGTCCTGCGCTGGAACAGCGACAAGACCTATCTCGCTGACCTGGCTACCGGCGGGGTCCCCGTCGTCCCCACGACCTTCGTCGCACCCGGACAGGCCTGGCTTCCCCCGACTGACGACTATGTGGTGAAGCCGGCGGTGGGCAGCGGCGGCTCGTGGGCGGCCCGCTACGCCCGGAGTGCTCCCGACGCCGCCCAACGGCATGTGTCGTTGCTGCATGCGCAGGGACAGACGGCTCTGGTTCAGGCGTATCAGCGCGCGGTTGACGTCGCCGGCGAGACGGCCATGATCTTCTTCGGTGGGCGCTTCAGTCATGCTGTGCACAAAGCGGCGCTGCTCCACGCAGACGTTGGCGTGACCGACGCGCTCTGGGAGCGCGAGATCATCACCCCGGTTACCCCACCAGAGGCGCACTCGGAGGTCGCAGAGACCGCCATGGCGGCGGTCGCCGGGCTGGTTGGCGAGACCGCCTACGCCCGTGTCGATGTCATCGACGGCAACGACGGAACGCCAGTCGTGCTCGAGGTGGAGTTGATCGAGCCGTCCCTGTTCCTGCAAACCGCAGAGGGTTCGGCGACTCGGTTTGCCGAAGTGCTGCTGGGGCTGCTCGGGACGTGAGCCGCCGCACGGTTGGCGCGTCAGGGGTGGCATAGCGAAATCCTCCGGTCGTTCGATCATCGGCGGATGCCGAGCTAAGATTCTTGAAGGACGGACAGGGCGGCTAAAGGACCACGCGATGTGCGAATTCCCGAAGAACGTCATCCTGATCGACGAGTTCGCCAAGCACCTTGACGGCTTGTCGATCGGCCCAGACGGGCTCACGGAGCCCACCACGAGGGGTTGAGGCAATGGCAGCCAGCGATATGCCTCGTGAGCCCCAAAGCCCCGCAGAGCTCTCGGCGGTTCTGCGCAAGCTTCGCGAAGCCATGCTTGACGCCGAGCGGCGCGACGTGCCCGACGAGCCCAGGGTGGACCCGGTCCACCACGAGGGTGCCCGCAATCTGGTGCACTACCTCGCCTTCCGCAAAAACGATGTCCGGCCGCTCCAACAGGGTCTCGTCCGGCTGGGATTGTCCTCCCTGGGCCGCTCCGAAGCGCACATCCTGCCGAGTGTCGATCAGCTCCTGAGCCTGCTCGACCCGCACGACTCGTCCGGCCGATTTTCTCCCGGCGACGCTTCCTCCGATCCTGCGTCGGCGATCGACGAGGCCCAGGATCGGTTGCGCGCCAATACGGACCGTGCACTCGGACCTCGGCCTGCTGGACGCAGGACCCGGATCATGGTCACCATGCCTACGGAGGCAGCCAGGAAGCCGGAGTTCGTTCGCGAGCTCCTCAAACGGGGTATGGACTGCGCCCGCATCAACACCGCGCACGACAACGAGGCCGCCTGGAAGGCGATGGTCCACAACATCCGTTCGGAGGCCGAGGCTGCCGGACGGGAGTGCCGGATCCTGATGGACCTGCCCGGCCCCAAGCTGAGGACCGGACCCCAGCCATCGGGCAAGGCCGGCAAGATCAACCTGCAGGTGGGCGACCATCTGATCCTCATGGCCGACCTGGAGGCCGCCGCAAAGCCCCCGCCGGCGGGGTCGCTGCCGTATGTGGGGTGCACTCTTCCCGATGTCCTGGAGCGCCTCCGTCCGGGCGAACGAGTCTGGTTCGACGACGGGAAGATCGGGGCCGAAGCGATCAAGGTGGGCGGCGGAGAGGCCGAGCTGGAAGTGACCGCGGCCCCGCGGGGCGGCACCCGGTTGCGGGGGGAGAAGGGGATCAACGTTCCGGACACGGACCTCCACCTCTCCAGCCCGACCCCCGATGACCTGGCGAATCTTCCTTTCGTCGCAGCCAACGCCGACCTGGTCGGCATGTCCTATGTGCAACGCCCCGCCGACGTCCATCGGTTGCACGAGGAACTGCGCCGGCTTGGGGCCGAGCACGTCGGGGTGGTGCTGAAGATCGAGAGCGCCAAGGCGTTCGCTCGCCTCCCCAGCATCGTCCTGGCGGCTATGGAGTACCCCGTTGCCGCCGTCATGATTGCCCGTGGCGATCTCGCGGTGGAGATCGGGTGGGAGCGCATGGCGGAGGTGCAGGAGGAGATCCTGTGGCTGGCCGAGGCTGCGCACATCCCGGTGATCTGGGCGACACAGATGCTCGCCTCGCTGGCGAAGACCGGTCTCCCGTCCCGGGCGGAGATCACCGATGCGGCGATGTCCGGCCGCGCCGAGTGCGCCATGTTGAACAAGGGGCCGTACATCGGTGAGGCGGTCTCCACCCTGGACGACATCCTGCGGCGAATGAGCACCCACCAAGACAAGAAGGCGTCGCTGTTACGAGGACTGCGAGCCTGGTACACCTGAGACGGCTCCGTGGGCCGCGGCGATAGCGGCCGCCACGGCAAGGTCCGAGGTCTTGGGCTGAACATGCCGGCGAAGAGCGTCGAGGTAGGTGTAGAGGGTCGGGACCACCACCAGGGTGAGCAGCGTGCTGCTGGTCATCCCGCCGACGAGGACGAGGGCCATGGGCGTGCGGTCCTCGCTGCCGGCGCTCGGGATCAGGGCGATGGGGAGCATGGCGATGACCACGGTGAGGGTGGTCATGAGGATCGGGCGGAGCCGGATGCGGGCGGCAGCGACGATCGCCTCGCCGCTGCGGTGTCCCATCCGTCGCAGTGACTCGGCCCGGTCAACCAGGAGGATGGCGTTTTTGCTCACCAGGCCGATCAGCATCAGCAGGCCGATCAGGCTGAACAGGTTGATGGTCTGGCCGGCCCATACCAGGGTGCAGAAGGCGCCGGCGGTGGCCAGCGGGACGGCGAGCAGGACGCAGAAGGGGAGGATCAGCGACTCGTAGAGGGCTGCCAGCAGCATGTACACCAGCAGCGGCGAGAGGGCGAGGGCGGTCTCGAGAGGGGTGAACGCGGTGGCCTGCTGATCGTTGGCGCCGGTGATCAGGTAGTCGTAACCGGCCGGGAAGTGCACGCCGGCCAAGGTGTGCTTCACGGCATCGACCGCAGCCGCTGTGGTGGAGCCGGCGGCGATGCTGGCCCGAACGGTGGCCTGAGGGAGACCGTCGTAGTCGGTGATGGTGAGCGGCGCGATGCCGTTGGTGACCGTGGCGACCTGGCTCAGGGTGACCGGCGAGGCGGTGGTCGACCCGCCGCCAGCCGCGGCTCCGCTGCCGCCCGTCCCCGTGCCACCGGCACCCGACCCGCCGGCTCCTGAATCGCCTGCGCCGGCCCGCGGGGCGGAGGCGGTGGTGGCCACGGGCAGATCGAGGAGCTGAGCGAGCGTGAGGTTTGGGTTGTCGAATTGGACCTGGATCGGCTCCTCGATGCCCTGGCTGGTCTCGATGCTGCCCTCCTGGCTACCGCCGATGGCGGTGGCCAGCGTTCCGGCAATCGCCGCCTGGCTCACGCCGAGGTGGGCCGCGGCGGTCTGATTGACCTGGACGTTGTAGCTGGCGGTCGCTTCGTTGGCCGTGTCGAGGGTTTGGCCAAGCTCGGGCAGACGGCTGAGCGGCCCGCTGGCGCGGTTGGCCAGATCCGCCACGGTGTTGGGGTCGTTGCCGCGGATCACGATCTGCAGTCCGTTGCCATTCGGGGGGATGAGGGGGTTTGGGACGGTGGCATTGGCCCGCATGCCCGGGATGGTGAGGGCCAGACGGCTGATGGTCTGGGCCGCGGCGGTGGCCGATTCGGGTCGCTCGGTCTTGCCGACGAGGTCCACGGTAAGGCTGCCCCCCCCGAGGGCGCTGGCGGTCGTGGCCACGGTGGTGACCCCCGCGATGCGGCCCCGGATGAGGCTGGCAAGGCGCTGGATGTCGGCGTCGGTGGCCTCGAGCGTGGTGCCGGGGGGCAGGCGGGTGGCGACGTTGATGAGGCCGGTGTCCTCGGCGGGGACGTAGGCGGAGGGGAGGCGGGCGGTGGTGATGAGCAGCAC
>WQVT01000256.1 GCA_009785715.1 Acidimicrobiaceae bacterium
CCCGCCTCCCGCGCCGGGTAGCTGCCCTGGCGGTTGATGTCCTTGAACTTGGACGTCGCCGGCATGTTCGGGGTCTCGACGATCCTGCCGTCGGTGTCGAACACCCACCCGTGGTAGATGCAGCGCAGGCCGCAGTCCTCGATTGCGGCGATACCGAGCGAGGCGCCGCGGTGCGAGCAGTAGCGATCGAGCGCGCCCACCTTGCCGCTCTTGTCCTTGAAGGCCACCAGGTCCTCACCGAGGATCCGGAACTCGACCGGCGGGCCACCGGGGCCGCCCAGGTCGGCGGCCGGCAGGGCCGGCGTCCAGTACCGGCGGTAGACCTCGCCGACCGGGGTGCCCTTGCCCACCCGGCAGAAGAACTCAAGGTCGTCGTTGCTCAGCATTGCGCTCCCCGCTTGTTCACTTTCGACCCCCCAAAGTGGTCGTGTTTCCCGTCTCGGAGGCTAGGTATTTGTCCCAGAAGTTGTCAACATCCTGGGCAGCAATTTGCTGACAAGGGAAGTTGCTGCCGACGCGTGCCGGCCGGAGGGCAGAGTGCCCCCCGGCCGGTCAGACGAGCGTTCGCTCAAACGGGCGTGTGGATCAGCCCTTCACCGCGACGTCCTGCCAGGGCACCTCGGTCACGTTCGCCGGGATCCCGGTCACGGCCTTGGACTGCACCCGCCAGGAGGGCGCCGCCAGGACGAACGGCGTGTAGGCCTTCTGGTTCAGGTAGGAGTAGATCTTCTTGTAGTCCGTCGCTGCTTTCGACGGCTTGGTGTCGCTGGCGGCCGTATCGATCAGCTTGTCGAGCGCCGGGTCACGGACCAGGGAGAACGGCCCCTTCGACGAGTACCACGCCCCGAGACCGGGAAGCAGGGCCGGGTCGAAGCTGCCGGCCTGGGTGGCGATGGCCTGCATCGTCCCGTTCTCCGTTTCCTTCACGATCTGCGGGATCGTCAGGAACTGGAGGGTGGCGTCGATGCCGGCCGCTGCCCACAGGCTCTTGTAGGCCGTCACGAGCGGGGTGTACACGGGCGTCGGGATCGACGACAGGGTCAGCTTCAGCCCGCCCAGCTGCTTCACGAGGGCCTTGGCCTTGGCGAGGTCGTAGTTCCGGTACCCGGGCACCTTGTCGGCGAAATACAGGTCGCCCGGCCCCGAGGGGGTCTCCGAAATCAGACCGGTGTTGTTGAACAGGGTCTTGTTGATCGCGGCCGCGTCCGTTGCGTAATAGATCGCCTCGCGGGCCTTGATGTTGTTGAACGGCGCGATGCGCGGGTTCAGGTTGATCGACAGCGTCGAGGTGGAGGGAATCTTGGCCACGGTGAACGACTTCTGGGCGCTGGCCAGGTTCGTGACCGAGGTCAGCGCGGTGTAGACCTCGCCGTTTCCGGCCTGCATCGCCTGCAGGGCGCTGGCGTCGCTGTTCACCGACGTGAACGTGAGGTTCTTCACCTTCGGGTACCCCGCCTGCCAGTAATGCGGGTTCGCGGTCAGGGCCAGCTTGGTGTTCGGAATGGCCTGGGTGACCGTGAAGGGCCCGGCACCGACCGGCTTCATGCCGATGTTCTTCGCACCCTCCTTGGCGAAGGCGGTGGGCGAGATGATCCAGTTGGGGGCTTCCCAGATGAAGGCGTCGATGATCGCCGGATCCGGATGACTGAGATTCAGCACCACCTTGTGGGGCCCGGCGGCGCTCTCCGACGTCACGGCCGAGAAGTTCTCGAGGCAAAGGCAGGCGGCCTTCGGGTCGAGGTCCCGCTTGAGGTTGAACACGACGGCGGCCGCGTTGAACGCGGTGCCGTCGCTGAAGGTCACCCCGGGCCGGAGGTCGATCGTGACCTTCAGGCCGCCGTCCGAGATCTTGTAGCCCGTTGCCAGGTCCGGGACGATCTTCCCGTTCGAGCCCTGCTCGAACAGCTCGCCGTAGATCGGGTTCAACACGTCCCAGTTGGCGGCGGCCGTAGCGTCGGTGAGCGGGTCGAGCGTGTTCCACGTCCCCCCGGTCACGCCGGGCAGGAGGACGTTCAGCGAGCCGCTACCGGCGGCGGAGGCCGCCGGAACGGTCGCCACCGACCACGATCCGAGGGCCGCGACCGCCGTGGCGGTGGCGACCCAGCGCCATTTTGATTTCAAGAACATCTATGCCCCCATCTGGCTTTCTGTTTGATTTATGCCGACACCGGTCGACAGGTTGGTCGGCACCAGCGCGTTCCAGTGCTCGCCCTCCGGGACGATCCCCGACGCCGCCGTGATCCGTTCGGTCGGATGGGTGGAGAACGCGAACTTCACCCGCTCCCCCGCCGCCAGGCGCCGCGCCTCGTCACGGAGGATGTGCCGGAACCGGACGACGGCCGAGTCCGCCGGGGAGACGAGGTGCTCGTTGTGGCGGTCGTACATGCGTCCCATCGACCGGTGGACGGCGGCGTCCTGGAGCCCGATGCCGTACCACCCGCTGAAGCTCCGGCCCTCCTCCATCGCCTGGCGATCCTGCGGCGGGATCGCCCACATCCGCTGCGCCCGTGGGGGCATGGGGCCGAACATCCGGCCGCCGCCGTCGGCGTAGAGCCGCTTGTCCCAGGCCGAGAAGCTGGCGGTGTGGTAGTCGTCGATCGGCACCGTGATGACCGGGGTCGCCGAAGGCGGGATGTAGCCGATATAGGGAAAGACGAAGGCGGTGACGCGGACGTAGCGGCGGTCCTCGCCGTAGATCGACTTGCGGGTGGCGGCATAGTGGAAGCCGAAATCGGTGTTCTCGACGTCGAAGACGGGGGCGAAGTCGGTCGACGGCACGTTGTCCTTCGGTCCGCCGTCGCGGGACACTTCGCTGTACCAGCAGCTGTAGCGGACCAGCCCGGGGGTGCCGGCCACCGCCTCGTCGGGCTCGGGGGCCTTGGCGTGCATGTCGTGATGGAGGACCCCGACGTGCGAGCTGTCGATCGAGCCCTCCTGGATCTGGAGGTAGTTGACCGCCATCTGGCTCTCCCGCGCGGCCAGCGAGTCGGCGGGGATGTCGAACCAGTAGTAGTGCGGGAAGGGCGGCTCGTCCTCGGGGGGACCCATGTACACCCAGACGAAGCCACCGCCCTCGCGGGCCGGGTAGCTCAACTGGCGGTTGATGTCCTTGAACTTGGACGTCGCCGGCATGTTCGGGGTCTCGACGATCCTGCCGTCGGTGTCGAACACCCACCCGTGGTAGATGCAACGAAGGCCGCAGTCCTCGATTGCAGCGATGCCGAGCGAGGCGCCGCGGTGCGAGCAGTAGCGATCGAGCACCCCCACCTTGCCGCTCGAGTCCCTGAAGGCCACCAGGTCCTCACCCAGGATCCGGAACTCGACGGGCGGGCAGCCGGGCCCGGGCAGGTCCTCGGAGAGCAGCGCCGGCGTCCAGTACCGGCGGTACACCTCGCCGGTGGGCGTCCCTTTGCCGACGCGGCAGAAGAAATCGACGTCCTCACGACTGAGCATGGATCACTCCTCCCCCCACATGACCACCTGCCGCTTGTCAACCTGGCGAAAATCGGCAGGACCTTACCGCTTTGTCCACGATGCTGTCAAAAATCCTGTCGGGCAATCTTGCAGCGAACGCAGACGATGATCATGCTCCACGACGAGGCCGTGAGCCAGGCAGGGGTCCCTCAAGAAAACGGAGAATTTTCCTCCACTTCCGCTCGGGTGGGTGTAAGTTGAGGCCATGCCTCCGGATAGGGCGGGGCAGAGGAGGGACGATGGTGGCAAGCGACGCGACGGTCCTCGGCTCATCCGACAACCTTTCCCCAACTGATCCGGCCTCGACGGCTCCGACTGATCCCCGACGCTGGCTGGTGCTGGCGGTTCTGGGGCTGGCGCAGCTGATGGTGGTGCTCGATTCGACGATCGTGAACATCGCCCTCCCCCACGCCCAGCGCGCCCTCGGGTTCTCCCTCGCCGACCGCCAGTGGGTGGTGACCGCGTACTCGCTGGCCTTCGGCGGCCTGCTGCTGCTCGGTGGGCGGCTGTCCGACCTGGTCGGCCGCAAGCGGACGTTCGTGATCGGCCTCGTCGGCTTCGCTGCGGCCTCGGGGATCGGGGGGCTGGCGCAGAACTTCGGGATGTTGATCGGGGCGCGGGCCGTGCAGGGGGCGTTCGGCGCGCTGCTCGCCCCCTCGGCGCTCTCGCTGCTCACGACCACCTTCTCCGACCCAGACGAGCGGGGGAAGGCGTTCGGGATCTTCGGAGCCATCGCCGGCGGCGGCGGCGCCATCGGCCTCCTGCTCGGCGGGCTGTTGACCCAGGACGAGAGCTGGCGCTGGTGCCTGTACGTCAACGTCGGCATCGCCCTGGTGGCGCTCGCCGGAGCGCTCCTGCTGCTCCACAACCAGCCCCGCAGGACCGATGTCCGCCTCGACATCCCCGGCACTCTGGCCGCCGTCGCCGGCCTGGCGTCACTCGTCTACGGGCTCTCCGAGGCCGCCACCGACGGGTGGTCCTCGCCGCTGACCATCGGCCTGCTGGTGGGGGCCGCCGTGCTCCTCACCGCCTTCGTGCTCATCGAGCGCCGCGTCGCCCACCCGCTCCTGCCGCTGCGGATCGTCCTCCACCGTTCCCGGGGCGCCTCGTACCTGGCGATCGGGCTGACGGCGATCGGGGTGTTCGGGGTGTTCCTGTTCCTCACCTATTACCTGCAGACGATCCTCGGCTACAGCCCGATCCGGACCGGCTTGGCCTTCCTGCCGATGGTGGCGGCCCTCGTGCTCGCCTCGACGACGTCGACCGCCCTGCTCCTCCC
>WQVT01000257.1 GCA_009785715.1 Acidimicrobiaceae bacterium
GACCAGCCGGGCCACGAGTTGCGGGTCGCCGGTGGCGGGAGCGGCAATCGTCGTGACCTCGAGATCCAGGCCCCGGGTGGTGGCGGCAGGCTCACGGCCGTGGGCCACCTCGGCGGCGATGGCCGCCAGATCGAGCGGCTCGCGGACCTCGAGGCCGCGCTGGCTGCGGGCGAGGGTCAGGAGCGCCTCGATCAGCTGCTCCTGCTGGCGGCCGGAGTCGATCACGTCCTCGCAGACGGCGCGGAGCGATTCCAGGGTGAGCTCCGGATCGGCCAGCGCCACCTGGAGCATGGCGCGGCTGACCGTGAGCGGCGTGCGCAGTTCGTGGGAGGCGTTGGCCACGAAGTTCCGCTGGGCGGTGAAGGCCGTCTCGAGCCGGCCCAGGAGCCCGTCGATGGTGTCGCTCAGGTCCTTCAGCTCGTCACGGGGCCCCGGGAGAGCGAGCCGCCGGTGGAGGTTCTCTTCGGAGATCTGCTGGGTGGCGTTGGTGATCGCCCGCAGCGGCCGGAGAACCCGGCCCGCCACCAGCCACCCGAGGAGTGCGGAGACGATGGTCACGACCGCCAACGAGACGCTCGAGACCACGAACAGCAGGTGCAGGTCGGTGGCTCGGATCTGGGTCAGCAGCGTGGCGGCTCTGATCTGGCCCGATCCGGAGGGGACGTGTGTCGTCAGGGTGCCTGAGGCCTGGCCCGCCGCCGTGCGCAAGGCCGCGTTTGCACCCAGGCCCCCGACCGGCAGCTTGGCCGTGAGGGAATTCGCGCCGGGCCCGACCAGGTTGACGCTGACTCCGCCGATCGAGATCTGCCTCCGCGTCAGGAACTCGTGCCTCACGAGGCCATAGATCACGGCGATCAGGGCCACGCCGGAGAGGAGGAACAGGCCGCCGTAGAGCAGGGTGAGCCGCCCCCGCACCGTGGTCCGGGGGTGGCGGAGCCGCTGGAGCAGCCGGCGGGGGAGCGCGACGGCCCTCAACTGATCCGGTAGCCGGCCTTGGCGACCGTCTCGATGACGGGCGGATCGCCGAGCTTGGCCCGCAGGCGGCTGATCGTGGTCTTGACCGCTTGGCTGAAGGGATCGGCGTGTTCGTCCCACACCCGCTCGAGCAGCTGCTCGCTCGACACCACCACCCCTTCTGCTCCGAGGAGGATCTCGAGCACGGCGAACTCCTTGGGGTTGAGCGCCACCGACCGCCCCGCTCTGGTCACCCGGCGACGGGCGGAGTCGAGCTCGAGGTCGCCGTGGACGAGCGTGGGCGGCAGTGACACCCCCGGCCGGCGGCCCAGCGCCCGGACCCGCGCCACCAGTTCGGGGAACTCGAAGGGCTTGGGCAGGTAGTCGTCGGCGCCGAGCCCCAGGCCCTCGACCCGGTCCTGGAGGGCGCCGGACGCGGTGAGCATGAGCACCCTGGCGGCGCTCTCGCTCGCCACCAGTGTCCGGCAGACGTCGTCGCCGTGGACCTTCGGCAGGTCCCGGTCCAGGACCACGACGTCGTAGTCCGAGACCTCGAGGTGCTCGAGGGCGTCCTGGCCGTCGAAAGCCAGGTCGACCGCCATGCCTGCCTGCCGCAGGCCGGCGGTCACCGCCATCGCCAGCTTCGGGTGATCCTCGACCACCAGCACCCTCATCGGTTCACCTCCCGGTCCTTTCGATCTCCCTACCACGATGCCGCAGCGGAGGTTGCAAAAAGGTGGCGGCGTTACGGACCCGCAACCCTGGCGCCCGTACAAGTGCTCCCATGAGCATCGAAAATCCCGATAGTCAACCCACGATTCGTGCTCCCCGCTACCGCCGTATTCGACGCTGGCGTCGAGCCGCATTCCTCGCACCTGTGCTCGTCGCGATGTGCTTCGTCGTCGCCGCCTGCGGCGGAGGTCCGACGCCGGCAGCCGGGGTGGCGAGCATCGGCAAATCCACGGCCACCACCGACCCGCCGTCCGGCGGGAGCGGCAACAGCGGCAACGGAAACAATGCCAGTCATTACGCGGATGCGCTCAAGTATGCGGAGTGCATGCGCAGCCACGGGGTGGCGAACTTCCCGGACCCCGGCGCCAACGGGAACATCATCCTCCAGGGCGGCCCGAACAGCTCGAACGGCATCAACCCGAGCTCGGCGCAATTCAGCAACGCCGATAAGGACTGCAGGCACCTGCTCCCGAACGGCGGCCAGATGACTCCGGCCCAGCGACAGCAGGCAATGGCCGGCCTGTTGAAGTTCTCCCAGTGCATGCGGCGACACGGGTTCCCGAACTTCCCGGACCCGACGACCACGGGCGGAGGCGTGGGCCTGCACCTCACCCCGTCGAGCGGCGTCGACCCGAGGTCGCCGCAGTTCCAGAGTGCTCAGGCCGCGTGCTCGTCGAACCTGCCCGGGCATGTGACCCGCACCGGCGCTCCGAGCAACGGCTCCGGCTTCAAGTCGGTGGTCGCCGGGTGACCCGCGGGGTCGTAGCTGTTACCTCGCTGTCACCTCGGGGGGCGTACAAGAGGAAATCGTCATGAGCACTCCCTCGCCCCTTCCCTCTCCCACGGTCGAATCCGGGAGCTCCGGCGACCTCGCCCCTCCAGCCACCCGCCGGCGACGACGGCGCTGGCGCCGGCCCCTCGTGGCACTGCTGGTCGTCGCCGCGCTGGTGGGTGCCGGTTTGGGGGCGAGAGCGGCCGGGCTGTTCGGGAAGTCGACCCCGTCGAGCACCGGCGTGGCGGACAACGCCTACCCGACTTCTTTGTCCACCGTGACCCGAGAGGACATCTCTTCACAGACCCAGGTGAATGCCACCCTGGGCTACGCCGGTGATTACGCGGCCGTCAACCAGCTCCAGGGGACCTACACGACCCTGCCGAAGGCGGGCGAGGTCGTCTCGGAGAACCAGGTCCTCTACGCGGTGAACGGCAGCCCGGTCGTCCTCCTCTACGGCTCCACCCCGGCGTACCGGAGCCTGTCCGAGGGGACGAGCACCACTCCCGTGACCGGAGCCGACGTTGCCGAACTGAACGCCGACCTGGTGGCCCTCGGCTACGCCACCAGCGCAGAGATCCCCGCCGGGACCGACACCTACACGTACTGGACGATGGTCGGCGTCGAGAAGTTCCAGGCCGCCCACGGCTTCAGCCAGACCGGGACGCTCACGCTCGGCCAGGTGATGTTCCTGCCAACCGCAGCCCGGATCACCTCGGTGATGCCCTCACTCGGCTCGCCGGCGCAGGTGGGCGAAAACCTGCTCACGGCCAGCTCGACGGCCCGGCAGGTGAACATCGCCCTCGATGCGTCCGAGCAGTCGCAGGTGAAGGTCGGCGACAAGGTGACGATCACGTTGCCGAACAACGCCACCACGCCGGGTGTGGTCTCCTCGGTGGGCAGCGTCGCGACGACTCCATCGGGGAACGGCCAGGGTGGCGGAGGGAGCGGGCCGACCGTCACCGTGCTGGTCAACCCGACCGACCAGGCGGCGACGGGTAGCTGGGATCAGGCCCCCGTCGAGGTTGCCGTCACCACCGAAAGTGTCGCCAACGCCCTGGTGGTGCCGGTGGACGCGCTCGTCTCCCTGTCGAACGGGGGATACGCCGTCGAAGTCGCCGACGCGGACGGGGTGCACCATCTGGTGCCGGTGTCGCTGGGCCTCTTTGACAGCGCCTCGGCCAACGTGCAGGTGACCGGCGCCGGGCTGGCGGCCGGCCAGCGGGTCGTGGTCCCGAGCTCATGACCACCGAGCCCGTGACACCTTCAGCGCTGATCCATGGTCCGACGGCCTGGCCGCCGGCGCCCCCGTACGCCGGGGGAGATGAGCCGGCCGCCGTCGAAGGAAACGGCCGGGACCGGGGGCCGGTCCTCGAGTTGGACCACGTCACCAAGGTGTATCCGTCCGAGCCACCCGTGACCGCGCTGGACGGCGTGAGCCTGCAGGTAACCGCAGGCGAGTTCGTGGCGATCGTCGGGCCATCCGGGTCGGGCAAGACGACCCTGCTGCACCTGATGGGCACCCTGGACCGGCCGAGCTCCGGTGTGGTGCGCCTGACCGGCCTGGACGTCGCCGACATGACCGACAAGGAGCTTTCGGTGCTGCGCGCCACACGGATCGGGTTCGTCTTCCAGCAGTTCTTCCTCGCCGAGCACGCCACTTTGGAGGAGAACGTCGCCGACGGCCTGCTCTACGCAGGGGTGCGCCTCTCCGAGCGGCGGCGGGCGGCGCGGCACGCGTTGGAGATCGTCGGACTGGCCGACCGGTCCGACGCACGCCCCACGCAGCTTTCCGGCGGGCAACGCCAGCGCGTCGCCATCGCCCGGGCGCTGGTGGGCGAGCCGGCCATCGTATTGGCCGATGAGCCGACCGGGAACCTCGACCAGACGACCGGCGCGTCGATCCTGAACCTGCTGGAGGAGTTGCACGCCCGCGGCACGACGATCGTGGTCATCACCCACGACCAGGCGATCGCCGCCCGGATGCCCCGGCGGATCGAGATGCTCGATGGCCACGTCGTCGCGGACGCCACCTCCATCTCGGCGCCAGGGCATCAGCCGCCCTCGACGGGGGCGCTCATCACCGACCTTCGGCCTCGAGCGGCTCGACCCGACGGGGAGACCTCCCGATGAGCGCGATGACCCTCGTGGGCCGCAGGCTCGGTCTACGGGACTGGGGACGACTCGCCAGCGTCGGCTTGCGCACCCGGCGGCTGCGCGCCGCCCTTTCGGCCCTCGGGATCGCCATCGGGGTGGGCGCCATCGTCGCTGTGCTGGGCCTGTCGTC
>WQVT01000258.1 GCA_009785715.1 Acidimicrobiaceae bacterium
AGACGGGGATGCTCGACGATGTCGGTCGAGTGACCGGCGACGCCGGGCATGAGCGACATGCCCTCGGGCAGGGCGGTCTTCTCCCACACCCGCCACTCGTGGTCGTGGCGGGGGTTGGCGGCCTCGATCGAGAGCATCTCGGCCTTCGTCTCGAGGATGATGTCGACGATGTCCTCCAGCGGGATGTCGTTGACGTGCGGTCCGTGCCCGCTGCCCCAGCACACGTGGAGGCGGACCAGTTCCCGCGGGCAGTCCCGCAGGGCGTGGTTCAGCGCCTCGACGCGCAGCTTGGCGTAGGTGCGGTACTCGGGGACCGTCATGTTCGGGAACATCTGCCAGCCGTCGGGCAGGTCGGGATCGTCGATCTGCAGGATCAGGCCGGCGTCGGTGATCGCCTTGTACTCGTCGTGCATAGCGTCGGCGATGCCGAAGAGGAACTCTTCGTCCGAGCCGTAGTGCTCGTTGAACAGCCAGTGCTCGATCGTGCCCGGCGCGATCGCCGGGAGGTACCCCTCGACCGAGGTGCCGGCCAGGGCGGCCTTCAGGTTGGCGATGTCGGACTCGACGTCCGCCTGGCCGATGTACTTGAGCTGCTCGACCGCCAGCAGCGCCGGTCGGGTGACCCGCCGGACCTGGGGCACAACCTGCTGCCGGTAGCCGAAGACCGCCTGGTGGAATCCCGGATACTCGATGGCATCACGGCCGGTGATATTCCGGCTGTTGGCGGGCGAGTCCTCTGCCGCGAACTCACGCGTCTCGAGGCCGCCGAGGCGCTGCATGGCGTAGTAGCTGAAGCCGCCGCCGCCGTCCTGGCGCTTGCTCAACTCGCCGTCGTTGACGACGTCGACGCCGATATCGACCTGTTGCTTCACGACGTCGGCCACGGCGCTCGGCAGGCGCTCGGAAACTTTGTCCTTCGGAACCGGCCGCTCCGCGACCATGCTCTGCAGATCGCTCGGGGCCGGAAGGGCGCCGGCGTGCGAAACGAGGATCCGGTCGGTACTGCGCTTCATCGTTCTCCCCTCCCTGAACGAAACGCCGCCCTAGTCGCGACGCCTCGCTGGCACGGTGACCACCCGCCGATAGTAGGCGGACGATCCGGGTATGTCGTCCGCCGGCTAGTCCCGCTCGACCCTCCGCAGTCCGCCGCCGGGCGTCCAGGACTCGACGACGAGCCGGGTGGCCTCCGCGTTGAGCCCGGTGATCACGACCTCGCTGATGTCGGCGACGAACATCTCGCCGTCGGGTGGCTCGCCCTGCCCGTCGGTCGTCGCGGGGCCGACGGGAACGGCCCGACCGGCGATCTTCGCCTCACCGGGCCAGTCGCCCTCCCTTCCCTCCTCGGGATGGAAGGAGGGGCCGTGGAGCGCGAAACGGGGATCTCGCCGGAGGTCCGCCCCCTTGCGTGAGCCGCTCATCGAGCCGAACCGCAGGTCGCCGCCGTCGAACTCACACTCGATACCGGAGATGCGTGGCGACCCGTCGGCCCGCAGCGTCGCGATCGTCTTGTGGCGACCGGCGTCGAACAAGCGTCGCACGCGGCCGGCGAAATCCGGTTGAGCCTCCTCGATCGCCTTCCAGTTCGTCACCGCGACGCATCATAGGAACCTATGAGCGACTGGCAGGAGCAACCCGACTGGTGGCAGGCCTCAGACGGCAGGTGGTATCCGCCGCCGCAAGACCCACAAACGCCGCCGCCGGGCAACCCGGGGTACCCGCCCCCGCCCGGGCCCGGGGCGCAGGGTTGGGGCCCGCCGCCGGGCCCGTATCAGGACTGGGGTCCGCCGCCGGATCCGGGCGCGCCGCCAGGCATGTATTTCGACCGGGTGAGCGGCCTCGTGCTCCCTGAAGGAGTCGAATTGGCCAGCATCGGCAGGAGAGTGGCCTCCTTCTTCCTCAGCATCGTCCTGCTGATCGTGACCCTCGGCATCGGCTACCTGATCTGGGGATTGATCCTATGGCAGGGAGGCCGCACGCCGGCATTTCAGGTCCTCGGCATGCGCTGCTGGCGTCCCGAAACCGAACGTGTGGCCGGCTTCTGGTGGATGGCCCTGCGGGAGATCGGCGGGCGGATCCTCCTCGACATCACGGCCATCATCGCCGTCGTATCGTTCATCCTCATGCTGATCACCCGGCGACGGCAGGCTCTTCACGACGTGATCGCGGGCACCGTCGTGGTCATCGATCCGCGCGGCGTGCTCCGCACGGGCTGAAGCGCGATCACGAGCGCCCGAACGCCCAGGCCACCATCAGCGGGAACTCCTCGCTCCAGAAGGGGTCGCCGTGCGACCCGACCCGCTCGGTCATGACCACGTCGGCACCGGCGTCGCGCAGTGCGACGGCCCAGCGGTTCGCGTTCTCGAGAAAGAACGGCTCCAGCGTGCCGGCGACGAGGTAGGTGCGGGGAAGGGGATCCGGCATCTCGTCAGGCGGTCGGTATCCGCCGCCGGGCGAGGCGCAGAAGACGGCACCGTAGAGGTCCGGGTGGCGCAGCCCCATGGCGAGCGCAAGCTCTCCACTCGCGGAGACGCCGCATACCGCCGTGCGCTCGGCGGGAAGCGTGACTCCGAAGCGGGACCGCACCCATTCGCGGACATCTTCGACGAAGAACTTCTCGTGTGCTGCGAACCGTTGCTCGTCGAAGACCGGCGAGTACTCGTGGAGCCGCGCCATCTCGTCGTCAAGGCGGTAGCTTCCAACGATCATCGTCGGCGGTGCGCCGGCGGCCTCGAGGACGCCGCCCCATTGCGAGATCAGCTGGCCGTCACCGGCGAACACGACCCCCTCCGGCGGGACGGGCGGGACGTACACGCTCACCCGCCGGCCGCCGTCGTAGCCGGACGGCTCGGTGACGACCTCTCCCTTGATCGATGACGACATGGTCTCGGCCTCCTCGTGTCAACGATAAGTCGTCACCGACCCCCGATCCGCCTACCCCGCCCACACCCTCAGTGGTAGCGCCCTATTCGACGATGTCGGTCGGCGAAGGGCCGAAGACGAACAGTTGGTCAATCACCGGCGTCGGGTCGTCGGACCAGTCGTAGTCCAGTACCTGCGGGCGGCTCCGCCGCCCCATCCGCCAGCGGAACGCGTCGAAGCGGGTCGTGCGCAGCATCAATCCCGGGTCCTTCGAGTCTTCGGGCCCGACCCGGGCCTCGAAGTCCTCACACACCACGTGCATCGGAACCGCCGGCCGCATCAGGGCGACCAGGCGCTCGGCGCCCACCCTCACCGCATCGCTGTCCCGGGCCCCCGGCCGGCCGAGCGCGCCCCGGATGTCCTGCTCGTGGCTGGCCAGGTCGATCACGGCCGGCCATACGGCGGCGCGGCCGATCAGCTCCTCGAACGACGGGGCCAGTTCCCCCCAGGTCTCGACGACGGAGTGCACCGGGGTCCCACGGTGGCGCGCAACCTGCCGGGCCGTCTGGTCGTCGTTCGGCGGCCCGGTCAGGCGGCCGGCCATCACGTCCTCGACCCCGGCCAAGAGGTGGTACATCACGTCGGACACCGACCAGCCGGGGCATGCGGGCACCGGGGAGGCCAGCTCGTGGTCGTTGAGTCTGAGAACGAGACCGGAGAGCCGCTCACGGGTTTCCCGGTAGAGGCGGGCCAGGTCGTACTCGGGCATGCTCGCCACGTTCGCGAGTTTGCCCGACCGGCTAGAGGAGGCCCTCCACCTCGTGGATATCGCCGCAGGGCACCCCGAGCGCCTCGTGATGGTGACGAACCGCGTCGGCGTCCGGTGCCTCCAGCAGGCAGTAGACCTTGCCGTCCGCATTGTGGAAAAGCTCGATCTGGCGGACACCGAACTGATCGGCTTTTCCTTCCTTGGTGTCGCTCGTGATCTGGTCGATGGCCTCTGCGGGCAGCTTCAAGTCGTCGTGGTAATCCATGAACCTCGGCATCTCGACCTCCGGATGGAAATGGTGGACGGAGCCTAACGGCCCGCCGCCTCTCCTGACTGAGGGTCCGAAGCCTTCGAGTCGCTACGGCGCAAGCTGGACGTCATGCGTCGGCTGGGCCGCCACGAGGCATCTGGCGGCAACGGGGGGTGGGGAGATCGAGAGGCTGACCTGCCAGGGGGCGGGGGTTCCCAGCACCGGGGAGGCGCCGACATTTGACGCCCCCAGCTCGATCCCTTGCGCGTAACCGGGAGAAGGGGCGGCGAACACGTACAAGACGATGATGTCGCCATAGCGGTTGTACACGTTGGGCACGAATCCGCCATTTGTGTAGGAGCCTCCCGCCGTCACGGTCGTGCCGTTCTGCTGGCACGAGGTCGGGAGAAGGATCGAGGAGGACGGGCCGTTGTTGCCCTCGGCCTTCATCTGGCTATCGGATTCAGCGGAGATCGGGAGTTGAACGCCGCCCGAGTTGGTGGGCGCAGGTGTGGGAGTCGAGGTGGCCGCGGGGGCCGAGGTGGGCGCAGGGGCGGAGGTAGGCAGGGGGGCGGAGGTAGCCACGGGAGCGGAGGTAGCCACGGGAGCGGAGGTGTGCACGGGCGTCGAGGTGGGCGGGTTGGTGGCCGAGACGGGTGTCGTGGGCGAAGTCACGGAAGTCGAATGAGGAGCGTGAGCACTCGTGGCGGTCCCATGCAGTGCCGTGGGTCGGCCGGCGGACCCGCAGCCTGCGGCGAGAAGGGCGGCGATAGCGGCGGCTGCCACGAACCCGATCGAGCGCATGCTGGAAGTATCCCGCGGGCGCCGCGAAGG
>WQVT01000259.1 GCA_009785715.1 Acidimicrobiaceae bacterium
CGCCTCGGTGACCGGCGGGCCTGGCTACACGATGATCCCGCCGGTCGCCTCCAGTCGCCAGCAGCCCGTCCAACCGACGTTTCCGACCCAGTTGACTTTGCAGAAGCCACTCACTCCGGTGCCGGTGTATTCATTTCCCATCGTCACGTCGTCGCCCTGACCGATGTACGTGAAAATCCTGCAGGTGTCGCAGGGACTGACGCGCAGGGGCGCGTAGGCCGTGACGTTCTTGAGGAGCTCACCCTGGTAGAACGGAAAGCTCGCTGCCGAGGCCGACGTGGCGAATGTGCCGCCCAGCCCGACCATCGCCAGGGTGGCCGTGGCCATCGCGGCCCCGATTTTCAGCCGCTTCCGACCCTCGGCTGACGTGACACCCCTCAGGAGTTTCATCTTCGCCTTCCTCCCGTGCTCGAGGCCGGCCCCCGACCCCGTTGTCCGGGGCGGAGCGTAGTGGTGGGGCCGCCCGCCATGGATGGGGAAGGGTGCCCATTGAGAGCGCCGGAGTAGCGTCCGAACCATGCCCTTCCCCGTCACGCGGATGCGCCGGCTTCGGCAGACGCCGCAACTGCGAAACCTGGTCGCCGAGACGGCCCTGCGGGTCGACGACCTGATCGCTCCGCTCTTCGTCCGCGAGGGGATCGAGACCCCCCAACCGATCACCTCCCTCCCCGGCGTTTCCCAGCACACCGTCGAGTCGGTGGTGAAGGAGGCCCGCCGGCTGGTCGAGCTCGGCGTCCCGGGACTGGTGCTCTTCGGTGTCCCGCTCCGGAAGGACGACGTCGGCAGCGGGGCGTGGGACCCGGACGGGATCGTCCAGGTTGCGGCGCGGGCGATCCGCGAGGAGGTGGGCGCCGGGCTGGCGGTCATGGCCGACCTGTGCCTGGACGAGTACACCGACCACGGCCACTGCGGTCCGCTCGGCCCCGACGGGCAGCCCGACAACGACCGCACGATCGAGCTGTACGCCCGGGCGGCCCTGGCGCAGGCGGCCGCCGGCGTGGAGATGGTGGCGCCGTCGGGGATGATGGACGGCCAGGTGGGGGCGATCCGGGCGGCCCTCGACGGGGCCGGCCACGACGGGGTCGGGATCATGGCCTACTCGGCCAAGTACGCCTCGAGCCTGTACGGGCCGTTCCGGGAGGCGGTCGACGTGACCATCGCCGGTGGCGGGGACCGCAAGGGCTACCAGCAGGACTGGCGCAACCGGCGGGAGTCGCTGCGGGAGGTGGCGCTCGACATCGACGAGGGCGCGGACATCGTGATGGTCAAGCCCGCCGGCATGTACCTCGACGTGATCGCCGCCGTTCGCGACCGGTTCGACGTCCCGGTCGCCGCGTACCAGGTGAGTGGGGAGTACGCCATGATCCGCGCCGCCGGCGAGCGGGGATGGGTGGACGGCGACGCCGTCGCCCTCGAGTCCGTCTCGGCCATCAAGCGGGCCGGCGCCGACATGGTGCTCACCTACTTCGCCGCGGAGCTGGCCGAAGTTCTGGGTGGCAGAGGGGTCCTCGGTGGCTGAAGCGGCCGCCTCCGGGACACCGGCCACGACGACCACCCTCACCAACGCCGAGCTGTTCGACCGGGGACGGCGGGTCACCCCCGGCGGGGTCAACTCCCCCGTCCGCGCCTTCCGCTCGGTGGGCGGCACCCCGTATTTCGTGGCCCGCGGCGAGGGGTCGTCGGTGTGGGACGTGGAGGGCCGCCGGTACCTGGACTTCGTCCAGTCCTATGGCGCCTCGATCCTCGGCCACGCCCACCCGGCGGTGGTGTCCGCCGTCCAGGCCGCCGCCACCCAGGGCACGACGTTCGGCGCCCCCACCGAGCGGGAGGTCCTCCTCGCCGAGGAGATCTGCCGGCGGGTCGGGCACTGCGACGAGGTCCGGTTGGTCAACAGCGGCACCGAGGCCACCATGTCCGCCGTCCGCCTTGCCCGCGGCGCCACCGGCCGCGACCGGGTGGTCGTCTTCGAGGGCTGCTACCACGGCCACTCGGACGGCCTCCTGGCCGGCGGGGGGAGCGGCGTGGCCACGCTCGGCCTCCCCGCATCGGTCGGCGTGACCCGCTCCGCCGTGGCCGACACCGTGGTCGTGCCCTACAACCGGGTGCCCGAGATCGGTGCCGACGTGGCGGCCGTGATCGTCGAGCCGATCGCCGCCAACATGGGGCTCGTGCCTCCAGCCCCCGGGTTCCTGGAGGGTTTGCGGGCGGCGTGCGACGCCGCAGGCGCGCTGCTGATCTTCGACGAGGTGATCACCGGCTTCCGGGTGGCGCCGGGCAGCGTCGCCGGCATCTTCGGGGTCGTCCCGGATCTGTGGTGCTTCGGGAAGGTCATCGGCGGCGGCCTGCCGCTTGCCGCCTTCGGGGGGCGGGGCGAGGTGATGGAGCAACTGGCCCCGAGCGGACCCGTCTACCAGGCCGGGACCCTGTCGGGGAACCCGCTCGCCACCGCCGCCGGCCTGGCCGTCCTGGCCGAGCTCACCCCCGACGTCTACCCGGCCCTTGCGGCCTCGGCCGGGCGGTTTGCGGCGGGCCTCACCGAGGCGCTGGCCGCCGCCGGGCTGGTCGCGCAGGTGCCGGTGGCCGGCCCGCTCGTGGGCGTGTTTTTCGGCCCCGAGCCGGTGACGTCCTACGCCGGCGCCAAGGCGTCCGCCGACACCGGGCACTATCCCGGGCTCATGCACGGCCTGTTGGACCGGGGTGTCGCCATCGCCCCGGGGGCGTACGAGATCCTCTTCCCCTCCCTGGCGCACACCGAGGCCGACTTCGGCCGGGCGGTGGAAGCCGCCGGCGAGGCCGCCACCGTGGTCGCAGCAAACTGACACAAGGAGACACACGGGATGTTGAGCGTCGAGGACAACGAGCGGATCAGCCGGGTGGGTCCCGGGACCCCCATGGGACAGCTCATGCGCCAGTACTGGATCCCGGCCATGCTCGCCTCGGAGCTGCCCGAACCCGACGGTGACCCGGTTCGGGTGATGCTGCTCGGGGAGCGGCTCGTCGCCTTCCGGGACAGCAACGGCCGGGCAGGGCTCTTGCGCAACGGCTGCCCGCACCGTGGTGCCAGCCTCTTCCTCGGCCGCAACGAGGAGTGCGGGATCCGCTGCGTGTACCACGGCTGGAAGTTCGACGTGGACGGCGCCTGCGTCGACATCCCGAACGAGCCCGTGTCGCGTGGCTTCAAGGAGCGGATCCGGGCCGTGTCGTACCCGGTGGTCGAGCGCGGCGGCGTCGTCTGGGCCTATATGGGCCCGCTGGGGACCCCGCCCGAGTTGCCCGACTTCGAGGGCAACGTCGATGGCGGGTCGGCGCGCGCCGTCCTGCGCGACTGCAACTGGCTGCAGGCGCTCGAGGGGGACATCGACACCTCGCACTTCTCGTTCCTCCACCTCGGATCCGCCCGGCCCGAGGACTACCCCGACGGGAGCTTCACCCGCGCCACGCTCGTCGACCGTGCACCCCGCTACGAGGTGCTCGACACGCCGGCGGGGTCGATGTACGCCGCCTACCGGCCGTTCGAACCGGGCCGCGTCTACTGGCGGGTGGCGAACTTCGCCTTCCCCTTCTACACCCAGCCCGGGCCCGGCACCCTCGGGGTCAAGGTCAACGTCCGGGCCTGGGTGCCGATGGACGACGAGCACACCATGTTCTTCATGATGTTCCCGCCCGGCGGCGGCAATCAGGCGAACTTCGCCCGTCGCTCCTCGACCGGCGCACCGGCCGGCCAGATGTCGACGCTGCCGAACGGGACCGGCTGGTACGAGCGCTTCCGCATCGCCGAGAACGAGGGCAACGACTGGTTCATCGACCGCGACCTGCAGCGCAGCGGCGGCGAGTTCACCGGGATCCGGGGCATCCACACCCAGGACCAGGCCGTCACCGAGAGCATGGGGCCGATCGCCGCCCGCGAGGAGGAGCATCTCGGGAGCTCCGACGTGATGATCATCCGGGTCCGCAACCGGCTGCTCGGCGCCGCAACGGCGCTCGAGAAGGAGGGCACCGTTCCCCCCGGCGTGGACGACCCCGGTGTCTACCGGGCGCGCTCGGGCGGGATCATCCTCGACGAGGGGGTGGAGTGGGTCGAGGCCACCGCCGAGCTGCGCGACGGCCACGTCACGATCCCCGACGTCGACCGCCGTCACGAGCCGTGAACGTGGCCCTGAGCGTCACGAGTCCTGGCCGACCACCTCTGAGCCACTGAGGCCGGTGCGCAGCCGCGACTCGAGGATGCGCATGTCCTGCAGGTAGAGCCCCGTCAACAGCATCCTGGCCCCGGATTCGACCTCGGCGCTGTCGAGCGGCAGGGAGCGGTCCACGGGGGCGGAGTCGGCCACGCCCCGCCGGATCGACTCGAGCACCTCCGCCTCGGCGTCGCCGTCGGTCTCGGCGGGGAGCGCCCCCCGCCGGGCCTTGGGCTCGAACTCGTCGGCCACGGCGTGATAGTGGGTGCGCAGGGCGGTCACCTCGAGCTGCAGGATCCCCACGGTCGGCGCCAGCCGGCGCGGGAGCGGCTCCGCTCCCTCCCCCGGCCGCAGGACGGCGATCGCCTCGCCGGCGAGGCGGATCTGCACGGCACCGTTGGCCGCGATCGTCAGGTCGCGCACCGGCGCGCGGCGCGGCCCCCGCTCGGCCAGGTACTGGCGGAGGGCGTCGTCGAGGCGGCGGTCGGCCGCCATCACCTCGCGCTGCTCTTCGACC
>WQVT01000260.1 GCA_009785715.1 Acidimicrobiaceae bacterium
CGTGTGGGCGGTCGACTCGCAGGCCAAGAGGGCGGCGTCGATGTCGGTTCCGGGTGCGCGCCCCGTGACGTTGCCCGCGTTGCCCAAGGCTCCGCTCGTCGGGGCGTCGGGGTCGAGCCCGGATCTGGTGCTGGTCTCGGGCGGCGAGGTGTTGGGTGTCGACACGGCCCGGCCGTCGCTGTCGTCGCTGGCGGTGCCGGCTGCCGCCTCGGTGACGCAGGTGGCGGTGTCGTCGAAAGACGCCTATCTGCTCGACCCGCAGGCCCGTCGCCTCGACACGGTTGACCTGTCGCCCCTCGGGGTGGCGGCGTCGACGCCGGTGCCGGCGGGCGCCGATCAGTTGGTGGAGAAGGACCAGTTGCTGTTCGTGAACAGCACCACCACGCCCCAGGCCCTGGTGGTGAACCCGAACGGCACGGTGACCGACGTCAACAAGTACACCCCGCACGTCCCGCCTCACCACGTGGGCCCGATGCCGGGCCCACCGGGACCGGCTCCGCACAACCCGTTGCCACAGCCTCCGTTGCCACAGCCTCCGTCGCCGCCGCTGACGAGCCCTCCGATCACCTCCCCGTCGCCTCCGCCGCCCACTCCTCCGTCGACGGGCGCTCCCTTCCCGTCCCCGTCGCCGACCTCCCCTCCGTCGACGAGCCCTCCAGCGCCGGTCCCGTCGCCGACCACCGTGTTCCACCCGGCCCCGCCGGCGCCCACCCCACAGCCAAGTACGCCGCCCACAACCGTTCCCCGGCCGACCGTTCCGCCCACGACCGTTCCGCCGACGACCACTCCACCCACGACGCCCACCACGAGCCCACCCACGACGGCGGCGCGCACCGTTCCCGGGGCGCCGACGGTGAGCAAGGTCACCGCCGGCAACGGTCAGGTCACCGCGACCTGGAGTCCCCCCGCCTCGGACGGAGGGAGCCCGATCGTCCGATACCAGGTGACAGGGTCGCCCGATGTAGTCGCCGTCAGCGTCAGCGCCCCGACCATCACGGCAACGCTGACGGGTCTCCCAAACGGGACGAGCGAGTGTGTGCAGGTCCAGGCGCTCAACGCCGTGGGCGGCGGCCCGCTCAGCCCGGCCGGTCAATCCTGCGCCACCCCCGTCCCTCCCGCGGCGGTGCCGAACCGGCCGCCCAGCCTCAGCGTGAGCGACGGCAACGGGTCACTGACCATCTCCTGGGGGGCAGCGTCCGTCGGGCTGGGGAGCCCACCGGTGACCCACTACGAGCTGTCAGTCAACGGCGGTGGCTCCCAGCCCGCCGTCAGCCCGACGACCATCGGCGCGACGGCCTGGGCGACCGAGCAGATCTCGGTGTACGCCGTGAACGCCGTGGGCAACGGTGCGGCCGCTGCCGCGACCGGCGTGGCGTGGAATCGGCAGCCCGCGGTGATCTGTTTCAACGCCACCAGCGGTGACCGTTCCATCCGCGACGCCTGCGACCAGGCCAACAATTTCCAGCAGCAGGGAAACGCGGGCTTCGACATTGTGGAGGCCAACCCCAACTCGGGGCACGCCCAGCCGAGCGCCTTCAACGAGCGCCTTTGCACCGGCTACTACACCGCGAACCAGGGCGATCACTACGCCCTGCTCACCTCCCCGTCGCAGAACTGCCCCACCGCCCTCGCCGGCGCTCAGAACCCCGCCGTCGCTCACACCATCGCCTTCGTGTCGTCCGGGTCGCTCGGCGACAGCGACAGCAGGCACATCTGCGAATACACCGGGCAGACGAGCGGGACCCAGGGCACCTTTACCCAGCAGGAGCTGTCCCCCTGTGGTTCGCCACCTCCCGGGATGACCGGGGCCGTGCAAGGTTTCGACTTTTGGACATGACGATGGGTACTTGCGTGCACCCGCCTGAGGGGAGAACGACGTCTTCGGTATCGTTGCCCGGATGGCTGGGCAGAACCGTGCGTCGGTTGCCAAGGGGTTATCCGGGCGACGGATCGTGCACCTGGCGCTCGTCACGGTGGTGGTGGCAGCGGTCGTGGCGCTGGCGGTGACGCGTACCGGAGTGCCCGCGAGCGCGATGCGGCTCTTGACCGGTGACGCGTGGCTGGCGAACGCGTCGGCGGGGACGGTCTCGCACGTGAACGGCTACACGGGTGGCACCGATGCCCAGTCGACGGTCGGGAAGGCCGGCGATCCGTTCGAGGTGGTGCAACGCCCGGACGGCGCGTTCGTTCTGGACCTGCGAACCGGACGACTGTCGAGGCTCGACGACAGCAAGTTGAGCGTGACGACGGCGGTGATGGAGCCGAAGCCGGCCGAGGGCTTGCAGGTCATCACCGGCACCAATGCGACGTGGATTCTCGACCGGTCATCCGGGGTGCTGCAGCAGGTCAGCCCGGTGACCCTCAAGCCGCTCGGTCACCAAGTTGCGCTCGGCGGGACCACGGGCCCCGGCGTCGTCGACCCCTCCGGCTCGGTATGGGTTCCGCTCGGTTCTCTCGGACAGGTGGCCGAGGTCAGCCCCGGTGGCGTGGTCGTCCACCGCCGGCTCGGGCGGGCGGGGGACGATATCGAGGTTGCCGATACCTCGGCCGGCGTATGGGCGGTCGACCCGCAGGCCAAGACGGCGGAGTCGCTCTCGGCCCCGAGCGCGAAGAAGGTGACGCTGCCGGCCCTGCCCAAGGCCCCCCTGGTCGGGGCGTCCGGGTCGAGCCCGGATCTCGTGCTCGTGTCGGGCAGCCAGGTGCTCGGCGTCGACACGGCTCAGCCGTCGCTGTCGTCGTTGGCGTTGCCGACGGCGTCGTCGGTGACGCAGGTGGCGGTGTCGTCGAACGACGCCTACCTGCTCGACCCGCAGGCCCGGCGCCTGGACACCGTGCACCTCTCTCCCATTGGGGTGGCGGCTTCCACGGCGGTGCCGGCGGGCTCGGATCAGTTGGTGGAGAAGGACCAGTTGCTGTTCGTCAACAGCACCACGACGCCCCAGGCCTTGGTGGTCAACCCGAACGGCACGGTGACGAACGTCAACAAGTACACCCCCCACGTCTCGCCCCGACACGTCCGCGCGACGCCGGCGACCCTTCCCACGGCCAACACCACGCCCGCCACCTCGCTCCCCTCGGCATCGACGCTGCCTCCGGTGACGACGCCCACCGCCACGGGAACCGCCGGGACGGGCCCGCCGGCCAGCTTCTCCTCCCCTGGGGCCCAACCCGCATCGTGTCCCACCTCCGGGGCACTCCCCACCACCGCCTCCACCGGTGGGTCGCCTCCGGTGGTGACGAGCCCGGCGGTGACCATCCCGTCGCCGACGCTGCCCCCGGCGACGGCACCGCGCCGCATCCCGCCGACCCCGACGGGCCCGCCGCCGCCCCGGACGACGCCTCCAACCACGACCGCTCCGACGACCGCGCCACCCACGACGCCACCGACCACCGCACCGATCACCACGACGACGGCGCCGCACTCGGTGCCGGGTGCCCCGACGGTCACGGGCGTCACCGCCGGCAAGGGCCAGGTGACCGTGACGTGGTCCGCCCCCGCCTCTGACGGGGGTACCCCGGTCCTCGGTTACCGGCTGACCGGGTCCCCCGTCGCCGCAAGCACGGCGAGCGTGGCGGCCGCGAACACTTCCGCGACGCTGACGGGCATCGCCAACGGGACACACGAGTGCGTGCAGGTCCAGGCCGTCAATGCGGTGGGCGGCGGCCCGCTCAGCCCCGCCGGCCAGTCCTGCGCAACGACCCCGTCGCCACCAGGCGGCGTGACCAACCTCTCGGTTACGGCCACCGACAGCCACCTGACGGTGAGCTGGGGGGCGGCGGGGGTTCCGGCCGGCAGCCCGCCGGTGACCGGCTACCAGGTGTCGGTCGGCGGGACCACCCACTCCACCTCCGGGACCTCCATCACGGTCAGCGTGCCGGCGTGGACGAACGAGGCAGTCAAGGTGTACGCCACCAACTCCGTGGGCAGCGGCCCGACCGCCAGCGGGAGCGGCGGGGCATGGACCCGGACCGGAACCGTGACCTGCTTCGACAACCTGAGCGGCGACCACTCCGTGCAGAACGACTGCTCCAACCCAGGCGGCGCCTGGATCGTGCAGGGGAGCAACATCAACTGGATCAACCCGCAGGGACACCTCGGCACGTTCAGCGGCAACTTCGAGTACCTGTGCAGCACGTACGAGACGGGCAGCGTCTCGGGCGATACGTACGCCATAAGCACCTCTGCCGCCAAGAGCTCGTGCCAGAGTCTCCTGCCCAACTCGCAGGACCCGACCCAGCCCCACGTCATCGCCGCCGTGTCAACCTCGCCGCTCCCCGGGGGGCAGCACATCTGCGAGTACAAGGGCACCACCACAACGACGAACGGCACCTTCACGGACGAAGAGCTGACCATCTGTGGGTCGGGGGTCCCCGGGGGACTTTCCGGTGCCACTCAGATCAACAATTTCTACACATGACCTCCATTTCCCAGCCATACGCATCTTCACCCGCCACCCCCGACGAGGTGGCCTGGGTGGCCGAGTCGGCAGCCAAGGTCGCCCTGAACATGGAGAAGGTGATCCGCGGCAAGCGCGAGGCGATCACGCTCGCGATCGTCGCCTTGCTTGCCGAGGGCCACGTGCTCGTCGAGGACGTCCCCGGGGTGGGCAAGACCTCCCTCGCCCGGGCCATGGCCGGCTCGATCGACGCCGGCTGGCACCGGATCCAGTTCACGCCCGACCTGCTCCCC
>WQVT01000261.1 GCA_009785715.1 Acidimicrobiaceae bacterium
CGCCGCTCGATGGCCGCCACCGTCGCCCGCTGGAGGTCGCGGCGCGCCTGGCGGGTCTCCGTACTGACCAGCCGACCCAGGTCGCCCGCCTCCGAGTTCAGCGCCAGGATTCCGACCAGCCGGTCGACCGGTTCCACCCCGGCACGATCGGCCCATTCGCGCAATGCCTGGGACTCGGAGAGGCCCTGGCGGACGCGGTTGACCACCAGGCCGAGGTCCCGAGCGGCACAACCCTGACCACGCTCGGCGAGGCGGGTGAGGGCGGCGCCGAGCGAGTAGCCGGCGTTGAGCAGCATCGCCAGTTGCTCGCCAACCACGGGAAGTTCTCGGCGTAGCGCGTCCTGCCAACGCTGCGACGCCGTGCTCAGTCGCTGCTCCATCACGAGGAAGCAGAGCAACGGGCCACCCGCGAACCCGAGGATCACTGCGGGCAGGGGCATCCCGGCGGCCGCTGCCAACAGGCCGGCGCTGAGGCCGGCACCACTCCAGGCGAACTGGCGGACCCGGAACTCGGCGGCGCTGATCGACGAGTGGATGCGGCGCAACCTGGCTTCGGTCGACTCGGTCACCCCGAACAGGCCGGAGAGGCGGTCGCCGAAGCTGGCGAGCATGGGACGCAGCACGCCGGCCAGCGAGTCGACGGACAGGGCACTCTGGCGTTCCTCGGCGGGCGTGGCGCCGGCGACGAACGGACGGAGCCTATCTGCGAGCGACGGTCGCGAGAACCGCCGCCAGCACGACAGGACGAGCGTCGCGCCGACCCACAGCAGGAGGCCGGCCAGGAGCAGGAGTCGGTTCACCGGGCCTCCTCATGGGCACGGGTCGCCCCGCCGGCGGCAGACGACCTGACCCCGGCGTCCCGCTCCGACGAGACAGGCTCGCCACCCTCGGGCTCGAACCTCGAGCTGCCCGCTCCCACGGGCTCCGCCGCGGTCAGGATGAAGATCCGCGGCTCGTCCGGCAGCCGCATGATCCGGCCCGACCAGACCCAGCAGGCGACAACAACGAGCAGGCCGATCACGACGCCCACCTGCCCGGCGGTGGTCTCATAGGCGGACCGCCCGGTGCCGATCGACAGGCCGGCGAGGGTCATCCCGAGCGGCACCAGGAGCACGAACCGGCGGGCGAAGCGGACTCCCGACTGCCGCGCCTCGGCATCCTTTCGCCCCTGGAGGTCGAGAAGGCGGTCCTCGACCAGTTCCGCCAGCCGCCTGTCGAGATCGCCGCCGCCGACTTCGTGGGCGACCGCCAGCGTCTCGCAGACGACATCGGCGGTCGCGTCGGCCAGAGCGTCCTTCAGCACGCCGAGTGTGCGGGCGAAGTCGGTCGTCAGGAGCCACTCACGCTCCGCGGCCCCGAAAGCGGGCCGCAGCTCAGGGGGCGCCCGCCGGCCGACGTCGAACAGAGCCTGCGGGATCGAGCGGCCGAGCGACCCGGTGAGCAGTCGCAGCTCGTCGAGGAGGTGGGGCCAGGCCTCACGGGCTGTGGCAAGCCGGCGGGCGCGACGCGAGCGGTAGCCGGCGGCGGGAAAGCCGGCGGCGAACAGTCCGACGACGAGGGCGGGCAGCGGACCACCGAAGAGGGCAAAGGCCAGGACGGCGCCGATGACGAACAACACGACCGACGCCGCCACGAGTTGGGTCGGGGCGACGCCGACGAGGCCGGCGCGGTCCATCCGCTGCCGGAGCGTTGGTCGACCCGGCGCTGCGGACGGCGAGCGTGACCACAGGCTCCTCCGGCCGAAGACCAGGGCCGTGTAGAGCAAATGGGTCCCCACCGCCGCCAGCAGCGCAGCCAGTACCGCCAACTCTGGGTGGCGCCACATCATCGCCGTTCCCCACGGTCGGTGAGTATGCGGACGTCGAAGCCGGACAGCTCCAGCGCGCGGTTGGCTCGCACGGGGAGGTTTCCGGTCCACGACAAGCGAGCGTCGTGGCGCGCCCGTTCGAACAACGACGTCGTCGTGAACGCCACCAGATCCGGCCGCACCTGAAGGTCCTCGACGGCCAGCACTTCGGCGACGCGCAGCGTCCCGCCCTGGCGGCT
This sequence comes from Acidimicrobiaceae bacterium, assembly GCA_009785715.1. Classification (GTDB taxonomy): domain Bacteria; phylum Actinomycetota; class Acidimicrobiia; order Acidimicrobiales; family Palsa-688; genus WQVT01. Next base: position 2,047 of record WQVT01000261.1, read on the forward strand.
GCAATGGACGACGATGTCCACGGCCTCACTGACGAGCGAGGACAGGGCTGCGGTACTCAGATCTGAGCTGGTGTCAGCAAGTTGGCAAATGAAGCGCAGACGCGACAATGCCTGACGGGCGGAGCCGGCGTGTATGGTCGTAAACCCCTGCACTCCCGAGGACAGGGTCAACAAAAGGGGAAGGGCCTCTCTGTCTCTTACTTCCCCGACGATCGCCACGTCGGGGGCCATCCGCAGGAAGCCCGCCACGAGGCGGCGGAGATCGATCTCGGGCCGATCCGATCGCGCCGGGCGCGTCTGCATGTGAGCAACATTCGGCAGGGGAATGTCGGTCTCGAACACCTCTTCGGCGATCACCACGCGCAGATGCGGGTCGAGCTCCGCCGCCAGGCACGACAGCAGGGTGGTCTTGCCGGAGCCGGGTGCGCCGGAGACGAGGACCGACAGGCCCGAGCGCACGCAGGCGCGCAGGAACGCCGCCACCGGTTCGTCGAGCATGTCGAGGGCCACCAGTTGCTTCAGGCTCTTGTACGGGACGCCCGTGAACTTCCTGATGTTCACGAGCACATGACCGTCCCTGCCGATATCGCCGTGGACGATGTGCAGGCGAGCCCCGGTGTCCAATTGCGCATCCTGCAATCCCTCGGCCGGGTCGAGCTTGCGATGGGACCGGCTCGCGTCGTCGAGGATCTTCGTCAGCACGCGCTGCAGGTGGTCGTCGTCGTGGAACACCTCGTCGTGATATCCCGTCGAACCGGAATGCCGCCTGGCGAAAATTGAGTCGGGCGCATTTATCTCAATCTCCCAGACGTCGGGGTCGTCGAGGAGCGGTTGGAGGGGCCCATAGCCGGTCAGGTTGCGCAGTGCACGCTCCGCGGCGCCGGCGGGATCCGCGATGTCGTGGGCGCGCCGGCCCCGCAGGTGGTCCCGATGCCAGCGCTCGATTTCGTCGTCAATAAGAGCACGCAGCGTGACCGTTCCTTCGGGGTTGGACATATCGAGCATCAGCTCTTTCGCCCGTTCCTGGACCGCGAGCTCCACGTGGTGCAGGGGAGACGCCCAATCCGACGGAGGGGTCACCGAAGAATTGCTCTCGAAGGAATGCCACGTTCCATGCCCGCTCCAGACTCTGCCGACCACAGCCAGCGCTCAGCTCGGGGCCCCCGCGCCCGAAGCTAGCGATGACCTGTCCTGTGTTCAAGGGCCTGATTGCGAGCAATGAGCGATACTGGGAGCCATGCCCGATCGCAACGTGCTCGGAGGCGAGCTCGAACCGTGTGGTGACGATCCGGTGACCGGATTCTACCGCGACGGCTGTTGCCGGAGCGGGCCCGAGGACCTCGGGAGCCACACCATCTGCGCCGTGGTGACCGACGAGTTCCTCGAGCACCAGCGCCGGATCGGCAACGACCTGAGCACCCCCTCCCCCATTTACGGATTCCCGGGGCTCGTTGCCGGCGACCGCTGGTGCGTCACCGCCGCGAACTGGTTCCGCGCCTATCGCGACGGCGCCGCCAGCTACGTGGTCCTGGCTTCGACCAACGAACGCGCGCTCGAGATCGTGCCGCTCTCGGCGCTCGAGGAGCACGCAGTCGACATTCCCTCGAGCCCGGGATCGCTGTCCGAATGAGCCTGCGGCGGGCGATGACGGTGGTGTTGGTGCTCACCATCGCGCTCCTGTTGGCAGGCGCCACGGCGCAGCGGCCCGGACCGGCGCTGGCGGCCACCAGCGCGACCACTTTGCCCACTACCGCTACCACCGTGGTCCCGATCCAGAACCAGCTCCCGGCCCCGCCGGTCACGCTGCCGCTCACGACCCGGCAGGCGAGCACCCGGCTCAACCCGGTGCTGGCGAAGGTGTCGATGGGCGGGTTCGCCCTGTTCCTGCTGCTCCTGATGATCCAGTTCGTGCTCACCCGCCGGGGGCGGCGGGGGCGCTGGACGCTCTAGGTCACGCCACCAGGCGGAGCGCCACCTCGTTGGCGAGGAGGCGGCCCTCGACGGTGAGCACCCACCGGTCGCCTTCCAGGGTGACGAGGTCTTCGATCAGGGGATCGACCGCAAGGCTGTCCCGGGGGACTCCCCGGCGGGTGCGAAGGGCGAGCTGGGCGGCCTCCAGCCGGCGGGCCGGCGCGTCCAGCACGTCGTCGGCGGCCGTCGGGTCGAGGCCGGCGCCGACCTGGCGGATGTACCGCTCCGGGGTCCTGACGTTCCACCACCGCCGGGCCGACCCGCCGGGGAGGGTCTCATGCGAGTGGGCGGCCGCACCGATCCCCCGGTACTCCCCCTCCGCCCAGTACAGCTGGTTGTGGCGGCACTCGGCCCCCGGCCGGGCCCAGTTCGAGATCTCGTACCACTCGTAGCCGGCGCCGGCGAGGACCCGCTCGGCGAGCAGGTACTTGTCGGCCTGGTCGTCGGGGTCGGGGTGGCGGGCCGGGTCGGCGGCCAGCGGGGTGCCGGGCTCGATGGTCAGGCCGTAGGCGCTGACATGTGCAGGAACGGGATCGAGTGCCAGCACCTCGTCGAGGGTCCGCCGCCACTCCGCGAGGGTCTCCCCGGCGGCACCGAAGATCAGGTCGACGCTGTAGGAATCCCCGAACCCGGCGCCGGCGGCCGCGGAGACGGCCCTGCGCACCG
>WQVT01000262.1 GCA_009785715.1 Acidimicrobiaceae bacterium
TCTTCGAGGCCCTGGGAGTGCGCTACGTGGGGCCCATCGACGGGCACGATATCGCCGGCATGGAGGAGGCCCTGTGGCAGGCCGCCTCCTTCGACGGCCCGATTGTCGTCCACGTGCTGACCCAGAAGGGCCGGGGGTACGGGCCGGCGGAGACGGACGACGAGAACTGCCTCCATGACGCGAAGGTCTTCGACCCGGCGGTCGGGCCCGACCCGGCCTCCCGTGCCCTGAACCCCTACACGCAGGCCTTCTGCGAGGCGATGCTCTCCGCCGGGGAACGCCACCCGAACGTCGTCGCCATCACCGCGGCCATGCCGGGGCCGACCGGGCTGATCCCCTTCGGGACCCGTTGGCCGGACCGGTTCTTCGACGTCGGGATCGCCGAGCAGACGGCGGTGACCTCGGCAGCCGGGATGGCGATGACCGGGTTGCGGCCGGTGGTGGCGGTGTACGCGACCTTCTTCTGCCGCGCCTTCGACCAGGCCAACCTGGACGTCGGGTTGCACGGGGCGCCGGTCATCTTCGCCTTCGACCGGGCCGGGATCACCGGGGAGGACGGGCCCTCGCACCATGGGGTGCTCGATTTGGCCCTGTGCCTGCGCATCCCGGGGATGACGGTCTTCGCCCCCTCCTCGGCGCAGGAGGTCCCGGTCATGCTGGAGACCGCCCTCGGCCTGTCCGGGCCGAGCTCCATCCGCTACCCGAAGACCGCGGCCCGCCAGGTCCCCCCGGACCAGGTCGGTTCCGGTCTGGCCGGCCGAAAGATCCGCACCGGCGACGGTCAGGTCTGCCTCCTGGCCGTGGGCAAAATGCTCGAGGCGGCAGAGGAGGCGGCCGAGATCCTGGCGGCCGACGGCATCGAGGCCACCGTGTGGGACGTCCGGGTCGTCAAACCACTGGACCCGATGCTGGTGAGCGACGCCGGCCGGCACGGCCTCGTGGTCACCATCGAGGACGGCATCCGGGTCGGTGGCGCCGGCTCGCAGATCGTCGACGCCATCGCCGACCTGCACGAGACGCGCTCGAGCCCGCCGGTTCTGACGCTCGGGATCCCGGCCTCCTACATTCCGCACGGCAAGGCCGATCGGATCCTCACCCAGCTGGGCCTCGACGGCCCGGGCATCGCGGCCGCCACGGCCAAAGCCCTGCCCCGTACCGGCCTCGACGGCTAGTCGAGCCCGCCGGCTCCGTTCGGCGGCGCCGGCGAGCCGGGGGATCCGGTCAGCCGCCTCGGCAGGACCGCCGAACCGGCGATCGCCGCCAGCCCGAGCGCAAACACCAACCAGCCGAGGTTGGCGTGGGCGGGTGCGTAGGCGAAGGTCACCAGCTCGCGGCCGGGCGGGAGGGCAACGACCTCCTGCGACAGCCGGGTCGCGCCGATCGGAACCAGCCTGCCGTCGACCCGGGCGGTCCAACCGGGCATCTCCAGCTCGTTGCGGATCAGCACCGAGGGCCAGATGCAGTCGACCCGGGCGGCGTCGAGGCCGAGGGGTTCGACGACGCAGCCCCGGGTGCGGTCGGCGAAGAACGGCGCGGGCCTGGGCAACTGGTAGACGAAGGCGGTCGAATCGGCGTACACCCCGCGGAGCGACACGTGCCTGGGGGCAGGCGCCCGCTCGTCCTCATCGACCAGCAGGTACTTGACCCCGAGCGCCTCGTAGTAGTGGATGCCCCGGCTGAACGCCTGGGCCGAGGTCAGACCCCGCCGGTTGACCTGGGTTCCGGTGAAGAGCACCGGGCTGGTGCGCGGATCGAGGTGGCGGACGATCAGCCGGGCAAAGGCCTTCGGGACCGGCAGGTCGTTCTCGTTCAACGACGCCACCCCGAAGTACGAGCCGTAGTTGGGCTCGAAGGGACCGAGGGTGGCGAAGCGCTGGTCGCCGATGTGGTCGGTCAGGAAGGTGACGAGTCCGGTGTCGACCCGCCCGCCGGTCGGTGCGGACAACTCCGGCACCACGAACATGGCCGCCGCCTCGAGCGGCAGCAGTCCGACCAGCACCACCGACGCCAACCTCCGCGGCCGGCCGACGAGGACGACCACGGCCAGCAGCGCCAGGCTGAAAAAGCCCCACAGGATGGCGCCGGTCTGGGCGCTGTGGATGGCCCGTAAGGGGGTGGCGGCCGCTCGGGCGTCCCTCGCGGCGAGGATCGCGGCCAGGGCCACGAGGGCGACCGCCACCGCGGCGGCGCGCCGTGACACCCGGCGCTCGAGCAGGTCGGCGACCCCGAAGGCCGCCAGCACCGCCATGGCCATCGACAGCGACGGGTTCATGTAGCGCGAGGTCAGGACGTGCGACATCCCCGGCACCACGGCGAGCAGGCGCTCGACCGGGCGCACGCCGTAGCTCCGGGCCACCAGCAGGAGCGACCAGACGGCCAGCGTGACCTTCAGCGCCCGGTGCCTCCGGCTGATCGTCCCGATGGCGGCCAGGGCGACGAGGGCCGCGGTCAGGTAGCCGCCGGCCTGGCCCCACACGTTGCCCGACAGGGATCCGATGTGCCCGGCGCTGTCCATCCAGAGCGGCCCGAAGACGTAGGGGAAGAAGAGGGTGGCGATCCCGTGCGCCGGGACCTGAGCCTTCGTCAGATTGCTCCCGTTCGGTCCGAGGAAGGCCGACCGCAGATAGTCGCCGACCGCAACCAGCAGCGGCGCCGCGAGGGCCAGGCCGCTCGCCGCCCCGGCGGCGAGCGCCAGGATGAAGCGACGCCGGGCAGGCCCGCCGAGTCCGGGGAGTCGGACGGCCGCCCAGATCAGGGCCAGCAGGCCGTCGAGGTAGGCGGTCTCGGGGAAGCCGGCGAGGAGGGACAGGCCGACGGCGACCGAGATGATCCACCAGTGCGTCCGCAGGCCGGTCCGCGACCGGGACCGGGCCACCTCGATGCCGAGGAGCAACAACGGGAGGAAGCACACGGGGTTCGCCGGCGCGAAGCGCATCCAGGCGAAGGTGCCGTTGAGCCCGAACACGGCGCCGCCGACCAGGCAGGCCCAGCCGGGCAGGCCGAGGCGGTCGAGGAGGAAGAAGGTGGCGTAGCCGGCGATCAGGCAGAAGAGGAGATAGAGCACGAACTGGCCGTTGGCGAAGGCCAGGAGCAGGACGAAGGGGGAAAGGGCCGCGCTCTGCATCTCGCCGGCGAGCGGCGAGCCGATCCCCTCAAATGGGTTCCACCAGGGGACGTGACCGTGCAGCCAATCGAGCGCCGCCCGGTGAGCGAGGGCCTGGGAGGTGAAGCCGGAGTTCGGGTCGATCGTGAAGCTGCCGGGGAGGGCGCCGCGCGCCACGTGGACGCCGAGCCCGCTGAAGGAGAGCAACGGGTTCGGGTCGAAGAGCCCGGCCAGATACGGAATCTGGGCGGCCAGGATGACCACGCCGAGCCAGACCGCCGGCGACCGGGCCAGGCGCCGCAGCCTGAAGCGGGCCGGCATCTCGACGCCGGGGACGACGTTGTCCGGCGGGGGGGATTTGAGCAGCACGGACGAGATGGTCGGGCCTCCGATTGGGCGTGACCGACGGGGACGACGAGCGGGATGGTAACTGAGAGGAACCTGAGAATCTCGGCACCAACCACCCGAAAAGAGAGTGGTTCTCCGCCGGGCGCGAGACTCGGGGACGATGACCGAATCAGCCCGCCCCGACCAGCAAACCCACGACATCGATCCGGGCGCGGGTCAGGGGGGACTTCCGCCGGCGGGAGTGGAACTGCTATCCGTCGCCGCCGCAGACGCCCGGGCCCTCCTCAGTGCCGCCGAAGCCGACTGGGAAGCGCCCATCGTCGGGTGCCCGGCGTGGGACGCCGAGGGACTCGTCCGCCACGTGGGCGGCATCTTCGCCTGGATGGCGGCAACCATCCGCAGCGGCGAGCGGGCGAACCGGGCCGAGCTGGGCCCGGTCCCGGAGGACGCAGCCGATCTCCCGCCCTGGTACCTCGGCGGCCTGGACTCGGTCCTCGAGACCATGCGGCAGACCGACGATGGCCGCGAGATCTGGAACTTCTCTGCGACCGAGACCGAGCGGAACATCGGGTGGTGGCGCCGGCGCCTTCCGGTGGAGGTCGCCGTGCACCGGTGGGATGCCCAGAACGCCCTGGCCACGGCGGACCCCGACGCGCCGCCGGCCGATGCGCTGGACGGCGAGGTCGCCACCGCCGGGATCGGTGAGTACCTGATCCACTTCCTGCCCCGGCTCCTGGCCCAGGACGGGCTCGAGGACTGGACCGGGACGCTGCACCTGCACGCCACCGACGGTCCGGTGGAGTGGCTCGTCGACCTGGGCGCAGGCGGCGTCGCCGTTCCGGGCCACGCGAAGGCGGACACGGCGATCCGCGCCACCCGCTCGGATCTCCTCCTCTGGCTCCACAACCGTGCCACCGCCGAGCCGCTCGAGGTCTTCGGTGACGAGGCCGTCCTCGGCCACTGGCAGCAATTACAGCGCTAGCTCCGCCTCCGACTCCACTGGCTGCAGCCGCTCAGCGGGGGAGGTGCACCCCCAGGTCGACGCCGGGAGGCGGGTCCGGGATCGGGGCGAGGAGCTCGGGGCCGTCGACGCCGACCTTGTTGACCAGCGTCGAGACGGGGTGGGCGGCGAACCACTCGGGAGGGGCGGGCCGGAGGATCTCCCCGAGCGCGTCTTTGTCCACCAGGTCAGGGTCGAGCCACGCGTCCGCCCCGGCCGAATCGAGGATCA
>WQVT01000263.1 GCA_009785715.1 Acidimicrobiaceae bacterium
ATGGCGCCGATGGCCGCCGCCCCCGCACCGGTCAGGAAGGCCTGCACGGCAGCGTTCGACCGGATCCGGTCGAAGTGGGGGCCGCCGGCGAGCACGAAGACGAACGAGGGGGTGAAGGCGCAGAGGGAAGCCAACAGCCCGTAGCCGACGCCGCCGGCGGCGTAGCCGACCACGGCGATCGTCTGGACCACCGGGCCCGGCGTGACCTGGCCGAGCGCAACGGCACTCAGGAACTGGGCGTTGGTCATCCAGTGGTAGGTGTCGACGGCCTGGTGCTGCATGAGCGGGATGATCACGAACCCGCCGCCGTAGGACAGTGCGCCGACCTTGAACGCCACCCACGCCACCGACCCGAGTCCCCCAACCGCGGCGGCGGGCACCGCGAGGAGGGGAATCAGTCCTGAGACCGAGCCCCCTCGGGGACGGGTCCACCCGCCGGTCCGCGCCCAGGCCTCGATCAGCCCGCAGGCAAGCAGCACGAGGACGAGCCACGGCCCGACGGTCGCCGCAGCGGCACCTCCGGCCACGAAGAAGAGCACCCACCGGATTCGGGCCGCCTCCGCCGTCCCGGCCCGGCGCCAGCTGGCGGGCACGAGCCCGACGGCTGCCTGGATGGCAACGGCAGGCACCGCTGCCCCCGCCCCCGCCGCCGCTCCGGCGATGGCGAGTGGCGGGTGATGGGCGAGGAACACCTCGGAGAGGGCCAGGATCACGATCAACCCGGGGACGATGAAGCTGACCCCGCCGAGGATCGCCCCGAGCCGGCCCCGAAGCCGCCACGCGGCATAGATAGCGAGCTGGGTCGACGCCGGCCCGGGGAGAAGGTTCGTGACCGCTATCCCGTCCTCGAACTCGGTCGCCGAGATCCACGCCCGGCGTTCGACGCACAGCTGGCGGAGCAGGGCGATGTGCGCCGGCGGCCCGCCGAAGCCGATGCAGCCGATCCGGCCCCACTCCCGCACGATCGTCGTGAGGGGGACCCGTTCTTCGTCGGTCACGTTTCCAGGGTGACGGTGAGGGGGCCGTCGTTGACGAGGGCGACCGCCATGTATGCGCCGAAGCGGCCGGTCGCGACCGTCGCCCCGAGGGCCCGGAGGGCGGCGACCACTTCGTCCACCAGCGGTTCTGCCTGCTCGCCGGGCGCGGCCGCGACGAACGAGGGGCGGCGGCCCCGGGAGGTGTCGGCGTACAGGCTGAACTGGCTGATCACCAGGAGCGGCAGGTTCCCGTCGGCCGCCGAGCGGTTGATCTTTCCTTCCTCGTCGGGGAAGATCCGCAGGTTCCACAGGCGGTCGGCGAGCCGCCGGGCCTCGGCGGTGGTGTCGAAGTGCGTGACCCCCACCAGCACGCAGAGGCCCGTCCCGATCTCCCCCACCGTGTCGCCGTCGATGCGGACCGAGGCTTCGCTCACCCGCTGGACGACGGCGCGCACCGGGCGAGGCTAGATCAGCCGGTGAGGTCGACGAGCGCCTCGACCACCTGCGGCCAGACGACAGAGGCCGTGTCAATGACGGTGAAGTGATCGCCCTCGGTGTCGACGAGGGTGGCCTCCTGCCCCGCCGCCCTGGCCTTCTCGACATAGGCCAGGCTCTGCTCGAACGGCACGTTGAAGTCGCCCCGCCCGTGGACGGCGTAGACCGCCGCCTTGATCGGCACCTGTGCGAGCGGGTCCGTGGCGGCGTAGCGCGCCGGGCGGCGGGTCTGGTCGCCACCCATGAAGGAACGAACGGCGTCGTTGCCGATCCCCTCCGCCGCGGCGGTGGCGAGGTCGAGCACGCCGGCGAGGCTGATCACCCCGGTGACCTCCACGGCGGGGTTGCGACCCGGGACCGCCTCGTCGAGGTCCTCCCCCCAGCCCTGCTCACCCGAGGGGTCGCGGCCTTCGGTGTGGCGGCCGGCCGCCCAGGCCGCCAGGTGCCCGCCGGCGCTGTGCCCGATGGCGACCACCCGGCTCCGGTCGACGTTCATCACCGCCAGGTGGTCGATGGCGGCGGCCACGTCGAGGAGGGTGTCGGGCCAACCACCACCGCCACCGACCCTGCGGTACTCGATGTTCCAGACGACCCATCCGCGCGAGCAGAGGTCCCAGGCGACGTCCTGGATGATCTCGAGGCCGAAGCGCGCCCGCCAGAAGCCGCCGTGGATCAGCACGACCGTCCCGGGCCGCCGGCTGCCGTCGGGCGCGTAGAGGTCGGCGTGGTGCGACGGGTCGGGGCCGTATCCGAAGCGTCTGGGGACAAGGTGCTCGCCGGCAGTCACGTGGGTCCTTCTAGCATCCGTTGGTGTGGAAGTCAGCGAGGCCGTCTTCGAGCAGATGGTCGCCGACGCGCTCGACAGCATCCCCGAGTACCTCGGCCGGCGGATGGAGAACGTCGCCGTGACGGTGCGGGACTGGCCGACGAGGCGGCAACTCGCCGGCGCCCGGGGCATGCTGCTCGGGTTGTACCAGGGCGTCGACCTGACCCGCCGTTCGGCGCTCAGCTACGGCGGCACGATGCCGGACCGGATCACGATCTTCAAGGAGCCGCACCAGCGGCTGGCGAGGGACGAGGTCGAGCTGGCGGCGCTGGTCCGCAAGACCGTCATCCACGAGGTCGCCCACCACTTCGGGATCTCCGACCCCCGACTGGAGGAGCTGGGCTGGGCCTAGCGGAGCGGGCCGGCGACGGACTCCGCCCACTCGACGACGGCGCCCGAGGTGACCAGTGCCAGGGTCGCGTCGATCTCGGGGGCGACGTAGTGGTCGGGACCCATCCCCGGGACGCCGGCCTCTCTCAGGCTTCTGATCACCGCGGCTGTGGCCGGACCGGCCCGCAGCGGTGCCCGCAGCTCGACGGCTCGGGCGCCGGCCATGAGCTCGATCGCCACAACCCTGGCCACATCGGCAATGGCTCTACGGAGCTTCCGGGTAGCCGCCCAGCCCATCGACACGTGGTCCTCCTGCATCGCCGAGGTGGGGATGCTGTCCACGCTGGCGGGGACGGCCAACCGCTTGCACTCGGCCACCAGCGCCGCCGCCGTGTACTGGGCGAGCATCAGACCGGAGTCGACGCCCGGGTCGGCCGCCAGGAAGGCAGGCAGGCCCGCGGAGCGAGCCGGATCGAGGAGCCGGTCCACCCGGCGCTCGGCGATCGACGCCACATCGGCCAGGGCTATGGCCAGGAAGTCGGCCACGTACGCCAACGGGGCACCGTGGAAGTTCCCGCAGGACGCGACCCGCCCGTCGGATAGGACAACGGGGTTGTCTATGGCGCTGGCGAGTTCCCGCTCGACGACCGCACGGACATGGTCGAGCGTGTCCCGCGCCGCCCCGAGCACCTGCGGTGCGCAACGCAGCGAGTACGCGTCCTGCACCCGGCTGTGCCCCTGGCGGTGGGATGCGACGATCCCCGAGCCCTGGAGGAGGGCCAGCAGGTGGGCGGCGGAGGTGGCCTGACCGGGGTGGGGGCGGAGCGCCATCAGTTCCGGCAGGAACGCCTGGTCGGTCCCGAGAAGCCCCTCGACCGAGAGGGCGGCCGCCACCTCGGCGGCCGCGAGCAGGTCCGCCACGTCGTGGCAGGCGAGGCACAGGTTGGCGAGCATGCCATCGGTCCCGTTGGTGAGGGCCAGGCCCTCCTTGGCCTCGAGGACCAACGGCGCCAGACCGGCGCCGGCCAGCGCCTCGGCCGCTCCCCGGCGGTCGCCGTCCCCGGTGATCACCTCTCCCTCCCCGGTCAGGGCGAGGCCCACGTGAGCCAACGGTGCGAGGTCGCCGCTGCAGCCGAGGGACCCGTGCTCGCGCACGACCGGGGTGATGCCGTGGTTGAGCAATGCCACCAGTCCCTCCGCAACGCTCACCCGGATCCCGGAGTGGCCGAGGGCGAGTGAACGGGCCCGCAGCAGCGTCATCGCCCGGACCACTTCGACCTCCACCTCGTCACCGACGGTTGCCGCGTGGGAACGGATGAGGCCGATCTGGAGGGCGGCACGCTGGGTGGGGTCGATGGAGCGGTCGGCGAGCGCGCCGAAGCCGGTTGACAGCCCGTAGACCGCGCCCTCCCGGCCGATCAGGTCACGGGTGATCGCATAGGAGCGTTCCAGGGCCGCCACGGCCTCGTCGCCCAGCACCACGGGTGCCCCAGAGCGCGCCACCGCAACCACGTCTACGATCGAGAGGCCGGCAGCGCCGATGACGACCGGGTCTGGCATTGGGCGAGCGTAGCGACGGGTCGCCCTTGCAATCTCCATGGAGTGTCGCTACTTTCTGTGGTGCATGACGGCACTCTAAGTAGTCGATCAGCTGCCGAGCGTGAGCGGTGGTTGACCGGCGGCCCGAGGCACGGACGCCGGGCGGGTAGGGGGAGGCGGAGTGACCCAGGCGTCGCATCGGGTGCACAGACGGACGAGACCCTGGCTCCGGGCCCTCTTCAGGGGCTTCGGCGCGTTCATCGTGGCAGCGGCGGTCCTGTCGTGGGTCTCGGTTTCTTCGGCCGGGACGGTCGCGCCCTTGACGGTGACCGCCCTCGCGGTCCCGGGTTCCGGGGGATCTGCGGGGACGGTCGCACCAGGGACGACCGTCACCTACACCCTGGACGCAGCTTCGGAGGCCGCCCTGCCCTCAGGCGCAACGGTGGTCGATGATCTCTCCGGCCTCCTCGCGAACGCCACGATCTCGTCGAGCGCGGCGCAGCTG
>WQVT01000264.1 GCA_009785715.1 Acidimicrobiaceae bacterium
GGCCAGGGCGGCATGGTGACCCCGATGGCGACCAGGGGCTCGTCGCCGATCGATCGGAACTGGAAGTGCGTGCCGGTGGGGATGTCGAGACACACCCCGTCTTCGAGGTCGACCGTGCGTTCGACCTCGCCCAACCGGCGCCACATCTCTCCTCTCCCCGAGGTTATGTACCAAATCTCCTCGACGGTTCTGTGGTGAATGGCCACGGAAGCCTGTCCCGGGGCGAGTTGGAACTGGGCGAGGCTGCCTCCCGACAGCTGAAGAAGCAGTCGAACGTCTGACCCGTCGGGGGCGACGACATCTCTCTCTTCTGGCACGCGCGTGGTCGAGAACACGAGAACCATCTCACCACGCGAGAGCGCCCCGCCGGCCGCAGTGAAGGCCGGCGGGGCGCCCGATGCGCCGGTAGAGATCCTGCTCCTACACCTGGACCGGCATCGTCTGCGTCGCCCCGGGGAACGGAGGAAGCGCCAGCTTGGACGAGGCCGTCTGGGCGGCCAGGTTCGCCGCCCGGACCGTCGGGCTGAACTCGGGGCTCGAGGGCGCGGCGAGTGCACTCCCCCCGAGGGCCCCGGTCAGGTTGCCGAAGGTCTGCCGGCGCCAGCGGCTGATGTTCGGGAAGGTGACCGGGCCCTTGCCCGACAGCCCGCCGGCGGCGGTCACGGCCTCGATCAACTGCAGGCAGGAGGTGTGGTCGGAGACCTGGGAGAAGATCTTTCCACCCGTCGACCACGGCGAGATGATGAAGCACGGCACCCGGAATCCGGCACCGACGGGCCGGTCGCCGCCGGGGGTCCCGGCGGCCGACGCCTTGGTGACGAATTCCTCGGGGAACTCGGCCTGGTTCGGGGTGGGCGGGAGGACGTGGTCGAAGAACCCGTCGTTCTCGTCGTAGTCCAGGACGAACGCCGTCGTGTTCCACAGGTCCTCGTTGGCGGCCAGGGCGTCGAGCACCTGGGCGAGGAAGTTGGCGCCGGCCGCAGGGATCGCCGGCGGGTGCTCGGAGGCGAGCGTCCCGAGCCAGCAAACGTCCGGCAGCACGCCGTTCGCACAGTCCTCCTCGAACGCCTGGTTCTTGACGGACTCCGGGGTGGGATTGGCCGGGTCCCCGATCCCTCCGGGGGTGCCGTCGCCGAACAGGGTGCCGCTGCTGACGATGATCGGCGTCCGCAACTGGGGCGGGAGGATGGAGGTGCTCTGGAAGTTGGCGAACCACGGGAAGGTGCTCGGACTGCCGCCCGTGAAGTAACACTTCACGCTGTAGCCGGCGTTGAAGAGGGTCTCGGCGCCGCTCTCGAAGTGCAGCGGGGGCGGGGTTACCGTCTCCAGGATGGGGCCGCCACCGAGGCCCTGGGGATCGTTCGTGCCGTTCTGCCAGAACGCCCGGTTGGGATCCGTCGGGGCGAGGGCGGAGCAGTGGTAGTTGTCGAGGAGGGTGAAGGCCTGGGCGACCGCCCAGTGGAAGGGGATGTCCTCCTGGGTGTAGTAGCCCATGGTGAAGGGCCCGTTGTTCGGGCTGTCGGAGGCGATGTGGGTCCGCACCCAGCCGTCCATCAGCCCGTTGTCCCACGAGTCGTGCTGGGGCCCCCAGTTGTGGCTGAGCGACGGCACGGCGGCCGCTCCGGTGGTGATCGTGCTCATGTGCCACGGCTCGAGCCACCCGTCGGGGTTGTCGGGGTCGGGCTGCTGGAACACCGACAGCCCGGTGGGCAGCTTGAGGGCGTGCGGGTCGGAGAAGCCGACCACGCCCGGGAAGGTCCCGAAGTAATGGTCGAAGCTGCGGTTCTCCTGCATCAGGAACACCAGGTGCTTGATCTGGCTCAGATCGAAGGAGGAGCTGGACTTGGGGGCGGCCGCGGCGACCCGGGCGAGGTTGTCGGGCAGGTAGCCGGCCAACGCGGCGGCGCCGGCGAGGGCCGCGCCGGTGCCGATGAAGCGCCGGCGGGAGATCTTCGCCTGCCACGACTTGGAGGCGAACGATGCGTTGCGTTCTTCAGTCAACGAAAAACCTCTTCCTTGTCGTTGTCGTTCTCGGACGGGCGGATCAGGGGGCGAGCGGGCCGGGGGCGTCGCCGGACTGGGCGAGGCCGGTGACGGCCGCCGCCTTGCTGTTCGAGGTGTCGGCGATGTACAGGGTGTCGGTGGAGTTGTCCACGGCCACCGCGCTCGGCCCGTTCAGCTTCGACGCCGTCGCAGGCCCCGCCGTCTCGCCGCCCGACGGCGGCTTGGCACCGTTCGCGCCCGCCGAGTTGACCACCGTGAAGATCGTCCCGTCGGGGGTCACCTCCCGGATGGCGTTGTTGAACGTGTCGGCGATGAACAGGTCCCCGGCGGAATCGAGGGCCACGCCCTCGGGGTCGTGAAGCTGCGCGGAGGTCGCCGGGCCGCCGTCCCCGCTGAAGCCCCCGAGGCCGTCGTTTGCCTGGTCCGCGGCGAAGTCGCCGGCGACGGTGGTGATGTCGCCGGTCTTGGCGTCGACCCGGCGGATCACGTTGTTCGAGGCGTCGGCGATGTAGACGTTGCCGGCGCTGTCGACCGCGACCCCCGTCGGGTTGTTCAGTTCGGCACCTTGCGCCTGGTGGCCGTCACCCTTGTAGCCGGCCCGCCCGTTGCCGGCGAAGGGGACGATCAGCCCGCTGGGCAGCACCTCGTCGACCCGGTTGTTGTCCGTGTCGGCGATGAACACGTCGCCGGCAGCGTCGACCGCCACACCCTGTGGCTGGTCAAGCCTCGCCTGCGCAGCCGGTGCGTCCAGCCCACCGTTCCCGGCACGACCGGTTCCGGCGAAGCGGGAGATGTTCCCGGTCTGGATGTTGATCTCGCGGATCACGTTGTCTTCGGTGTCTGCGATGTAGATGTTCCCGGCGGCGTCCTCGGCGGTGCCCGTCGGCGTGAACAGGGTCGCCGCGGTGGCGGGGCCCCCGTCCCCGTTCTCCCCGATTCCCTCCAGGCTCCCCGCGACGGTCGTGGTCGTGCCTCCGACCAGCAACGACAGCACGTTGTCGACCGTGTTCGACACATAGACATTGCCGTCGAACGCCGAGATCCCCATCGGGTCCACCAGGCTCCCCCCGCTCCCCGCGGGGAACGTGTACGTCAGGGTGCTCAAGGTGCCGACCGGTGGGGCGGCGGAGGCAACGCCGGCAGGAACGAGCCCCACCACACCAGCGAGCCCCCCGATGATCGTCGTCGCCACGAGGCCGCGGCGAAGGAATTGGTAGTTCATGGACGTCACTTCTAACGAGACGGTCTGACGTCCCTGTGACCCGGACACAAACCAGTCATGAACACTGGATGTGGATATGACGCCGCTGTCCGTGACCCACGGGTGGAGCCGACGGTGCGAGCGATCGACCTCAGGTCGGCGGTAGGTCCAGGGTCGTCACCCGCCGCAGCTCCCGCCGGTAGACGCGGTCGTCAAAAGCGACGCCGCGGTGCATCGTTGCGCGGTTGTCCCAGATCACGAGGTCCCCGATGCTCCACTTGTGCGTGTAGATGTGGGGCGGCCTTGTGGCCTGTTCGATCAGGTCCCAGACGAGGAGCCGGCCTTCGGGGATCGGAAGTCCGAGTATCCGGGAGATGTGGGAGGCCAGGTACAGCGACCTGCGGCCAGACCGCGGGTTGGTGCGGATCAGGGGCTGGATGACCCCAGCCAGCTCCTCCTGCTCCTGCTGGGTGAATTCGAAGCCCAGCGTCTTTCGCGAGTGGGCGATGGAATGGTGGGCGCGGAGGTCCTGCAGCCGTTCCCGCACCTCGGGGGTCAGGCGGTCATACGCCGCCCGGGTGTCGACGTATTGCGTGTCGCCACCGGAGGGGACGTCGATGGCGTAGAGCATCGAGTACCGACCCGATGGGTCTATGAACGAGGAGTCGGTATGCCAGAGCCGGTTGGCGAGCGAATACAGGCGTTTGCGATCTTCGGCGTCCCTGATCTCACCCTCACTGTCGAGGTTCGAGATGTCGATCAGGGACTCGTGAGCGAGGCGCTTCCCGCCTTGGACGGGATTGCTCACGGTTTGGAGCTCGCCGTCGAGACGCTTTGCAAACGCCATTTGATCCTCGCCGCTCAGATTCTGGTCGTGGAAGACCATCACGGCGTACCGGTCCATGCCCTTGCGAATCTGCTCGAGTGTTTCGTCGTCATAGACGGAACCAAGGTCGATCTCTGAACACTCGGCGGCGAAGTCGGTATGCAGCTGGCTGAACGCAAGAGCCATGACGTTCCCCCCTAACTCGCAGCAGTTCAGTCTAACAGGATTGTCGTCGCTGGGGCACCGGCACCGTCGGTTGGCGTCCTTCTTTCAGGATCCTCGTTCGGTGCCGGCTGCCCTCGTCGTCGGTTCTCCTAGGCTGTGGCGCAGAACGCGGTCACGACGATGTCGTTGGCGAATGAGCCGCTGTTACTTGCGCTGCCGAACCACCCGAATAGGGGGCTCCCGCTGTCCGGAGAATCGCCCCCGGCATCTCCCGCGGGCCGGGATGCGATGATGTGCAGGTTGGCGTCGCCGTCATCGATCGGCCTCGCTATGCCGCCGACCACGACGTCGCCCGCCGGGCATGACTCCACTGCGTGGGCCGTGCCGCCGGCGGGGACATTGAGCAGGAGGTCTTCATCAAGGACGGTGCCGATGGTGCCCGCC
>WQVT01000265.1 GCA_009785715.1 Acidimicrobiaceae bacterium
CGTCGCCACGTCCTGGGCGACGCGATCGGGGTGCCGGCCGACCAGGCCGTCGGCGGCCGAGACCGACACGGCCAGGAACTGCGAGTGCCGCACGCTCAGCCCCGACGCGGCGGTGCGGTCGAAGATGAACTGCGCCTGGGAGTCGACGACGGCGGCCATTGCCAGGTTGGTGACCGGCCGGTCATAGCGGAGATGAATGTCCACGATCGGCGAGCTTCCGAGCTCCGCGACGCGGAATTGTTGGGCAAAGGAGCCGGGCGGCAGCACGGTCGCCGCCTCGTCGTGGGGGACGGCGACGACCACCGCGTCGGCGTCGATGGTGCGGGCCTCGGTACGCACCGCGAATCCCGCGCAGGGCCCCGGATCCACCGGTGAGGCAGTTGGCTCCGATCCGCCGGGCTCGGCGTCCACCGGGTCGATCCGCTTCACCCGTTCCCCGGTGACGAGCGTGGCGCCCGCCCGCGCCAGGGCGGCTCCCGCCCGCTCCCCGTGGAGGCGACCGAGCGGCAGGCGGGACCACCCGATATCGGCGGCGGCCGAGTCGGTGAGCAGTCCCGTCTGGAACACCTTCGCCCCCATCGCGAGCGACGCCTCGCCGGCGGGCAGGTTGACGGTGGGGATGGTGATCAGGTCCCACAGGTAGGCGATGGCCGTTGGCGACTGGCCGTGGCTTGCCAGCCAGGCCCCGAAGGTCTGCTGGTCGAGCGACGGGTCGTCGAGGTCCATGCTGCGCAGGGGTATGGCCGCCAGTCCGAGGCGGAGCCGGTCGCGCAGCGGGAGGAGCCGGAACCCGAGCAGCGCCGGCCCGAGATGCAGGGGAGCGGGGAGGTCCGTTCGCCGCAGGCGGGCCACACGCGGGCGGCGGGCCCCCCGTCCGGGACGGAGCACCGTGATGTCCATACGATCCTGGAGCTCGACGTCCCCGTCGGACCCGATCCGTCGGAGGAAGTTCTGGTAGGCGGTGCAGCAACGGAGGAACACGTGCTGCCCGTTGTCGACCCAGTGGCCGTCGTGCTCGAACGACCACGTCAAGCCCCCGAGGCGGCGGCGGCGTTCGACCAGCGTCACCCGGGCGCCGGCGTCGAGACAGGCGAGCGCCGCCGACAGGCCGGCCAGCCCGGCGCCGACGACCACAACGTGCGGAGCGCTCACACCGTCCCCCAGGCCAGGCCCTTGAACGCGGCGGTGGCCTTCTCGGCGGCCGGCAGTGACAGACGGCCGCGCAGAACCGCCGCCGGATCGCGCTCGATACGGCGCAGCAGTCGGTGGTAGATGCCGGCCATCGCCGCCGTACAGGCCCGGGAGCGCCGGTCGAGCATGGGCAGGAGGGTGAGGCCTCGCTCGTACCAGTCCTCGGCCCGGCCGGCCTCGAAACTGACCAGGGCGCAGACGTCGTCGAGGGATCCCCGGACCTCGGCGTCGAGCCCGAAGCGGGCCAGATCCTCGGCGGGAAGGTAGACGCGGCCCATCGTGTCCCGGTCCTCGACGATGTCACGGAGGATGTTGGTGATCTGCAGGGCCACGCCGAGGGCGTCGGCGAGTGGCTCCGCGCTGGCGGGGTCGTCGCAGCCGTAGATCCCGAGAGACAGCCGGCCGACGGTGCCGGCCACCCGCCGGCAGTAGCCGACCAGTTCCTCGAAGGTCCGGTACCTCGTCCCCTCGACGTCCATCTGGCAGCCGTCCACCAGTTCGTGCAGGGCCTTCATCGGGATCGGGTAGCGCCGTGCCACGTCGCCGAGCGCCACCAGCACGGGGTCGGCCGCGACCCGCCACGCCTGGTCGTCGCTGAGTGGGGCCGCCCCAGGCGCGACGGCGTCCAGGTCGGTCCGGACCTGGCGCAGGGCGTCGAGCTTGGCGGGCTCAGGGTCATCGCCGTCGCCGATGTCGTCGATGCGCCGTGCCATGGCGTAGAGCGCCGACATGGCCCGTCGCTCCGGCGGGCGCAGCAGGCGGATGCCGTAGGAGAAGTTGCGGGCCTCGGCGCGGGTGATCTCCTCGCAGCGCGCGTACGCCTCGACCATGCCCGGAAGGTCGGTGGGCCGGCCCGGCTCTTCAATCGAGGCGTTCATGCCGCCACCGGCCGGTAGCGCCAGGTGTGCAGGAGGTTGGCCGCCAGCCGCACCGGGTTCGGCCGGGGCGTGTGGACGAGCGGGTCGAAGTTTGCCGCCGCAAGAGCATCCAGGGCGGCATCGCCGCCGGCTATGAACCCGCTCACCGCCAGACGGGACCAGCCGCTGAGCCCGGCGGCGAGGGGCCGGCCGTCCTCGAGCAAACGCCGGGCGCGTGAGACCTGGAACCCGATCAGCGCCCGCTGGGCGCTCGTCGCCGGCCGCCCGGCCACGAACGAGTCGGGTTCCACCCCGAAGCGCTCCAGGTCGCGCAAGGGGAGGTAGACGCGGCCCGCCCCGGCGTCCTCCGCGACGTCCTGGAGGTGCTCGGCCACCTGCAGTCCGGTGCAGATCGAGTCGGACTGGGCGAGCGACTCCGGCCCGCCGGCGAGGCCCGGGACCCGCGCCGGGTCGGGGCTGGCGGCGGCGAAGGTGGCGAGCACGAGACGCCCCACCGGATTGGCCGAGTACCGGCAGTAGTCGACCAGGTCGTCAAAGGTGGCGTAGCGGGTGACGGTCTGATCGCGCCGGTTGGCCTCGATCAGGTCGTGGAGCAGCTTGGGGTCGGCTCCGGTCTCACGGACCATCCCGGTGGCGCGGGCCACCAGTGGATGCACTCCGTCGCTTTCTGCCATCCCGGCGTCCACCTCGGCCTCGAGCCACGAGAGTGCGGCCAGGCGGTCGCCCCCGTAGGCGTCACCCAACTGGTCGACGAAGCGGGCGTAGCCGTAGATCGCCAGCAGGTTGCGACGGATGTCCTCGGGCAAGACCCGCATGGCGACGGGAAAGTTTTCGCCCGCGGCCCGCCCGAGGACCTCCTCCTCGGAGGGCAGCCCTGCAGGGCGCGGGAGACGGGTACAAGGGCTGACCATGTGGTCATCAGTTGTATGCGCCGCCGACTACCGATGTCAACCACCCTCGCCGGCGCTCGTTCAGCTGCCTGTCAGGCGGCCCCCGTCGCCTCCAGCAACTGGGTCAGGGTGACGCCGAGGCCGCCCTTGCGGCGGTCGTGTGCGGGCCAGTCGGGTTGCATCGCCCAATTCAGGACGGTCCCGAAGGCCGACTCGATCACGGCCAGGCCGGCGGGGATCGGGTCCTCGGGGGCCAGCGGTCGTCCGACGGCCTCGGCGAGCGTGCGCAGGACATCGCGGGAGAGGACCTGCGCGGCGGGGCGCCCCTTGGCCGCCCAGGCACCGACCTCGAGCAGCACGGGGAGACTGCGGGCCACGAGCAGGGCGAACACCGAGGCGAACCGCTGCGGGTCGCCGGCGAGCCCCGCCGCACCGCCGAGGGTCTCGACCGCCTCGGCGAAGTTCGTGGCGAGCTCGGCGAGGAGGTGCTCGACCACGGCGGTGAAGAGCTCTTCCTTGGAGGAGAAGTGGCGGTAGAAGCTGCCCTTGGCCACCTTGGCCGCGTCGGCCACCGAGCCGACCGTCACCTCGTCATAGGTGTGGCTCCGGAACTGGATGAAGGCCGCGTCGATGACCCGCTCCCGCACCTCCGCATCGCCACCCTCGGGGGAGTAGTCGAACGGCTCGTCGGTGGCCGCCAGCAGGTCCGGAAGGACCTCGGCGATCTCCTCCAGGTGCAGGCCCCGCCGCTCGCGCAGGGTCCGCACGAGGCGGATGGCACGCACGTGGCGGTCGTCGTAGACGAAGCGGTTGGCCGCCGGCCGCTCCGGCGGGGGGATCACCCCGGCCCGGCGGTAGTGGTGGATCGTGCTGGCGGGAACCCCGGTGGCCGCGACCACCTCCGAGAGGCACAGCGTCGTGGTCCGCGTCGGGCTCGGCGGCCACCGCTCCTCGAGCGATGCCGCCCTCCCGCCGTGCGCGGCCGGCCTCTTCTGCCTTCGTAGCCGGGCCATCCGGAACCTCCCTTCAGCCTCTCTAGGGTCCGCTCGGTCCTAGGAGGGTACGCCGCCCGGAGGCCGTGTCGCGACACGCCCCCGGGATCGAACCGGCCGGCGGGTTATGCACCGGCGGGAATGTGGCCCATGCGGCCTGAGCGGAAGTCATCGAAGGCCTGTGCCAACTCGTCGCGGGTGTTCATCACGAACGGGCCGTAGTGGGCGACCGGCTCCCCGATCGGACGTCCGCCGAGCAGCAGCACTTCGAGGCCCGGGGTGCGGCTCTCCTGGGTGGGGGCGGCCGAGATCGTGATCCGGTCCCCCGGGCCGAAGGTCGCCAGCTGGCCGGTGCGGGCGGTCGGACCGTCGGTTCCCATGCGTCCCTCGCCGGCCAGCACATAGGCCAGCGCGTTGAACGTGGGATCCCATGGCAGGGTGATCTGCCCACCGGGGCTGACCGTGACGTGCAGCATCGTGATCGGCGTGTGAGTCTGCCCGGGTCCCGACTGACCGGCAACCTCGCCGGCGATCACCCGCACCAGGGCGCCGCCGTCGGGCGAGGACAACAGCGTCACCCGGTTGGCGCGGATGTCCTGGTACCGGGGGTCGATCATCTTGTCCTTGGCGGGCAGGTTCACCCATAGCTGGATCCCATGGAACAACCCCC
>WQVT01000266.1 GCA_009785715.1 Acidimicrobiaceae bacterium
CCAGCGGCCACGAACCGCCAGGCTCTGACCTACGGGCTTCGACGCGAGCGACCGGCCACCTTCCGCGGCCGCTGACCGGCCCCGGCCACCCGCATCTATCGCATTTCCATGAGTTCGATCGCCGGCTCCGCGGCGACCGTCGCGATCGCATTCGGCGAGGAGGAATCGCCTGGTTCGCGCCTCGGCGTCGGTCGGTACATGGCCGAGCCACGGCGGCTTTCCGGTCGTCTGCCTGTCGGTAGCCAGCGTTGAACTCAGCGTGGCCGAGGTGCTCGTCCGGCTTGGCTTGCCGGCCCCTGCGGGGCCGGGTGGGCGCGAGGGCGGGAGCGGGAGTCCTTCTGGGGATCGGTCGCGGGTACTTGCGATCTTGACGACGGGCATCCGAGCCCGTCGTCAAATCGCAAGTCTTTGTGATCCGGGGTGTAGCCGATCACCCACCCCAGATCAAGGACCTTCTTCTATTGCGGCCAGCGTCCGACGTCAGCGGTCGTCGCGAGCCTTGCGACGAGTGCGGCCATCAGCCTTGAGAGCGGCCGCCCACGTTTCCATCTGCGGTCGAAGCCAGAGCTTTACACGACCCGGGCCGAGATCAAGAACCGGTTGTGGCATGTCGGTGTACCGACGCTGATACTGGCTGACGGTGTTGCGGTGGGAAAGCCCGAGCACGTCGGCGACGCCTTGGGCGTCGATCAGGTCCTCCGTGGCAACTTGGGGAGGCATATCTCAATCCTACATTCGTAGGCGGATCCGTCCGGGCAGGAGATTATCCTACGGATATTGGATAAGAGTGGCCCCGGCGATGCGTCAACATCCCGGGGCCTGGCCGAGACCTATGAGGAGGTCCGACGATGTCAGCGTATGCCGCGAGTCTCCCGGAAGCCACCAAGCCGGTCGCTGTGCGGCCGCCGCGCGGCCTCACCCGGGACGAAGTCATGACCGCCCGCGAGGTCGCCGACCTGCTCAAGATGCCCGTCTCCACGATCTATCAGCTTGCTCGTCGCGGCGATCTGCCTGCGAGTCGACTCGGCCGGACCTGGCGATTCATCCGACCCCGGCTGGAGGAAGTGCTGGCCGGCTGAGAGCGCCAGGCTGACCAGAGCCTGTGTCCCGGGACGCTAGGCGGCCTGGAGCGGTTGGTCAGACTCAAGCGAGAGGTCAAACCCCGCCAGCTCGATGGCGACTGGCGGGGGTTGATCGGCCCCGTCAGGTGCTAGGTAGAGCGCGACGGCCTCCTCGATGGATTCGATCAGCTCTGCCACTGTGTCACCGGAGGCAAAGCAACCGGGTAGCTCGCGGACCTCCGCCCAATACGAGCCTTCTTCGTGGTGCACGTCGACGTGTAGCGCTCGTTGCTCCATCGCAATTTCCTTGCGTCCGATCATAGTCCGGCCTGTCTCCGTATCGCCGCATCAAGCCCCTTGCTGTAGGTCTGACCCTTGTGCTGTGGCAGCGTGATTGGGCGCAAACCCGGCTTGACCATCTTCACTTGGTGTTTGCCACCACCTTCGCGGGCCCAGCCGGCGTCCTGGAGGGCTTTGATCCATTCGCGCTGGTTACGCGGCATGGCTCAGCTCGGGCGTTGACGATGTCCCGGCAAACGCTCGCGTGAAGCGGTCGGCGAGCTCGCTGGCGGAGCGGGCATGGAGGTAGCGCTCGGTCGTCGTGATCCGCGAGTGGCCCATCGCCGCCTTGACGCTCACGAGGTCGACTCCGTGGGCGACGAGCAGCGACCCGTACGTATGCCGAAGGTCGTGGAACCGCAACGGCTCGAGGTCGGCAGCGTCGCGGGCTCGTTCGTAGCGGCGTCTGAGCGCGGAGGGATCTAGCCGACGGCCAAGACGGTTGCAGAAGACGTAGTCATCGGGTCCGGTGAACTCGCCACGTTGACTGAGGCGCTCGAGGGCGACCGCCGCCTGGTCGGGCAGTGGGACCTCTCGGACGCGGCGGCTCTTGGTCGACTTGACCTCGGTGTCTCCGGACAACGATCAGCGGACGACGAGCTTCCGACCGGCGAAGTCGACGTCACGCCAGTGGAGCGCGACCAGCTCCCCGCGACGGAGGCCCGCGTAGGCAGCGACCCGGATCAGCTCGGCATCCTGGCCGTCCTCGCGGGTACGCGCGCCGATCTCGCTTTCGGTCAGCGCGGGGCGGGACGGATCACGGTGGGAACCGGCAGCGAACGAGCCGGCGAGCGCCTCGACCTGCTCGGGCGAATAAAAGGCGAGAACTGCGCGTTGGGGCTCCGCGCGGCGGTCGGCGTGCTTTGCCGGGTTCGCGGCGAGGGCATACGTGCTCGGTCGCATCCCGTAGTTGAAGATCGCGCAGACAAGCTGGCGCACCTTGTTGACGGTTCGTGGAGCAACCCCAGTCGTCGAGATCGAGTGGAGCAGGTCCTCGATCTCGTGCGTCGTGATCTCGCCCGCCGGGCGGTCGCCGAGAGCTGCCATGACGCGACCGCGCGACGTTCCGGCGCCGCGGCGGTACGCGGCGCCTGGCTCGGCGAGGAGCAGTCGATGATCACGGAGCGTCGAAGGTTTCGCCCCTTTGATCTCCTCGAGCCAGCGCAGGTACTCGGTGGCAAGCTCACGGAAGGTGACGCCTCGACGGCGGCGCTCCTCGGCGTCCCGCTCAAGCACTGACTGCTCCGCGTCGTGCTCGCGCACCAGCGCCAGCATCCGCTCGGCCGCCTGCGGCTCGGTCAGCGTCCCGTCCGGAGGCCGACCGCGCTTCAGCCGCCACCCGCCTGTGCCGTCTGCCTGGGCCCAGGCACGCCCAAGGGCACGCACAACGGGCTGACCGTTCCGCGACCACTTGCCGTACCAGAACGGGCCGGTTGACCGCTGACGGATAAACGGGCGAGCGCTCGGGTTCGGGGGCATCGTATGAACCAGGATACGGCCCGGGTCGGACGGACTTATGTCGGGCAACGGTCCGGGCAACGGGCCGGTTGGGCAACCGCGCCGGGCAACGTTCTCGCTCGTAACCGCTGCTAGATCAGGCCATCTAAGGCAGAGAATCGCTTGTATCTACTGGGATGGTCTCTTGCGCTCCGGCCTGTCACGCCGGAGGTCGCGGGTTCGAGTCCCGTCGCTCCCGCTTCTAGAACTGCCTGCATTCTCCGGGTTTTTCGGCTTCCAGGGCGAGGCCTGAGCGCTTGGGCGTCGATCGTCGGCTGCGCGATTCCCTTGAATGTCGGTGGCGGGGTCGTCGGCGCGGCGAACCGGGGCCTGTCACAGGTAGCGCGGTTTTGCACAACTAGCTGTGTGAGACCGCTGGGAGGCCCTGAGGCGGGGCGTCCGGGGCGGTCGTTCTGTTGTCTGAGTTTTCTAGGGGATGAAGCGTTATGGGTAAGGGGTTTGGGCGGGTTCGAATGTTGGTGATCGTCGCCGCGTGTGTTGTTGGTGCGCCGTCGGCGGCTGTGGCGCTCGCGTCGGGGCCGTCGGGTGCGAAGGCACACCCGGCGCGCGCAAGGTCGGTCGTGGCCCCCAAGGCGGCCCTGGTCCAGGTGAGTTCAGATCCGATCACGCAAGCCGGCCAGGAACACGCCACGGAGGCTGAGCCCGACACCATCACGGTCGGCAAGATGGTCCTGTCGTCGTTCATGGTCGGCAACGTTTCCACCTGCACCGATGACATCGGCTGGGCGTTCAGCAACGACGGCGGCAAGACATGGACTCACGGGCTGTTGCCCGGCTTGACGCGCTACTCGAACCCGGCAGGCCCGGAGCAGTCGGTCGCCGACACTACGGATGCCTGGAACGCCAAGTACAAGGAGTGGGTCGTCTCCGCGCTGAATTGCTCCGACCCGGGCGGCGTGACCATCAGTACCTCCACCAACGGGACGACCTGGAGCAATCCGATCACCGTGGTCAAGAGCACCGGCAAACAGATCATTGATAAGGACTGGGTCGCCTGCGACAGCCACCCGGCCAGCAAGTTCTACGGCAACTGCTACTCCGAGTGGGACGTCCTGGGTCCGGGCGGCGGCGACGTGGAGATGAGCACATCAACCGATGGCGGCAACACGTGGTCGGCACCGGCCGCTACGGCCAACAGGTTCGTGGGCACTGGTGGCGAGCCCATTGTGGAACCCAACGGCACCGTGGTCGTGCCCACCCCGGGCGTGAGTCAACTGGCCGTGCACCGAGGGAACTTGGACGTCTTCACCTCCACCAACGGCGGTCAGAGTTGGGGCGCTGCCCACATGATCACCACGTTCCACCAGCTCGTCTTACCAGGGAATCTGGAGAATCTGCGGCTCCCGTTCTTCCCCACCGAGGGCATCGACAACTCCGGGCGCATCTACCTCGCGTTCCCGAGCTGCCGGTTCCGGGCAAAGTGCGCTAGCGACGACATGGTCATGACCACGTCAACCGACGGGACGCACTGGACCGCGGTGAAGCGCATCCCGGTTACCCCGGCAACCAGCAACGTCGACGTCTTGGGCGGTGGTCTGGCGGTGGACGGCTCGACTGAAGGGAACTCCACCCGGCTGGGGCTTTACTACTACTACCTCCCGCAGGTGTCGTGCACGGTCTCGACCTGCCAGGTGTTCCTGGGCTACACCTCGTCCACGAACGGCGGCGCCACCTGGAC
>WQVT01000267.1 GCA_009785715.1 Acidimicrobiaceae bacterium
CGCCAGGGTGAGGAGGACGGGGGCGAGGTTGATGGCGGCGGCGGGGAAGATGAAGATGCCGAAGCGGAGCAGCCCGTACGCGCCGAGCTTGAAGAGGATCCCGGCGAGGATCATCGAGGTCGACGTGTTGCCCTCGGTGTAGGCGTCGGGCATCCAGCTGTGGAACGGGAAGAGCGGGATCTTGACGGCGAAGGCGACGGCGACGGCGGAGAAGATCAGCTCCTGGTCGGCGATCGGCAGCCGCGGGGCGATGCGCGCCAGGGTGATCAGGTCGAAGGTGTCGCGCCCACCGTTGTAGGGGGCGGCGAGGAAGACGAGCGACAGGATGCCGACCAACAGGAACGCCGAGCCGGCGAAGGTGTAGAGGAAGAACTTCAGCGCCGCGTAGTTCCGCCGGAACCCTCCGAAGCCGGAGATCAGGAAGTAGCCGGGCACGAGGCTGATCTCGAAGACGATGAAGAAGAGGAACAGGTCGAGCGACAGGAACGTCCCGATGCAGGCCGCCTCGAGCAGCAGCATCCATCCGAAAAACGACTTGGGGTTGCCCGACAGCTTCGGTCCGTACATCGCCACCGGGAACAGCACGGCGGTCATCCCCACGAGGAACAGGGAGATCCCGTCCACCCCGAGCTTCCAGGCGATGCCGAGCCCGCCGATCCAGGATTGCTGCGTCACGTACTGGAAGCCGGCCTGGTTCTTGTCGAAGGTGACGACCAACACGATGACGAGGGCGAGCTCCACCAGGGCGGTGACGAGACCCACCGGCCGCGCCAGCTCGATCCGGTCCTGCGGGATCAGGGCGACCGCCAGGGCGCCGGCGACCGGGAGGAAGACCAGGACGGTGAGGATCGGGAAGGCGATGTTGTTCATAGGAGTGTGGTGTTCACGGGTTCAGCTCCCGATCCGGGCGGCGACGTAGAGGAGCGCCACGGCGGCGCCGAGCGCGATGCCGATGGCGTAGTTGCGGACGTAGCCGGTCTGGAGACGGCGCAACACGCGACCCGAGCCCGCGGAGAGCCGGCCGACCCCGTTGACCGCCCCGTCGATCACCCCGGCGTCGACCACATAGGCGAGGTCGTTGGCCCCGTCCGCGAGCGGCCCCGACACGGCGAGGGAGACCGCCTCGTCGATGTACCAGCCGTGGCGGAGCACGGCCGGCTCCAGGTCGGGCCGCTCGGCGGTCTGCCACGCCCGTGCGCCGAAGGCGATGCCCGCCAGGCACCCGGCGAGGACGATCAGGGAGAGGGCCAGCTTGGTCCCCGAGGCGATGTGGATCACCGGGACGATCGAGGCGGGGAAGACCGGTTCGAGCCAGCGCTCGAGGAAGTTGGCGCCGAAGAACGGCAGGTTGATGAGCCCGCCGAAGAGCGAGGCGAAGGCGAGGATCACAAGCGGGATCCACATCACCGGCGGCGACTCGTGGGGCTCCCCGTGCTCAAAATGCGAGCCGCCTCCCTGGGACGCGGTAGGCGTGGCCTCGCTCCAGCGGGCCTGCCCGTACCAGACCAGCATCACCTGTCGGGTCATGTAGTAGGCGGTGAGCACCGCGGTGACGGCACCGACCACCCACAGGCCCTTGTTGAAGTGCCAGGCGGCGTCGAGGGTGTCGTCCTTCGACCAGAACCCGGCGAAGGGGAAGATTCCCGACAGCGCCAGATAGCCGATCATGAAGCAGGGGAACGTGATGGGCAGGTATCTGCGGAGGTTGCCCATCTTCTTCATGTTCTGCTCGTCGCTCATGGCATGGATCACCGAGCCGGCGGAGAGGAAGAGCAGCGCCTTGAAGAAGGCGTGGGTGATCATGTGGAACAGCCCGTCGGTGAACCCGCCCGATCCCTCGGCGAGGAACATGTAGCCCAACTGGGACAGGGTCGAGTAGGCGAGCACGCGCTTGATGTCGTCCTGGGCGCAGGCGATGGTGGCGGCGAAGATCGCGGTGGCCGCCCCGACGCAGGCGATCAGGACCTGGGTCGAGTGCGTGTAGTGGAGGATCGGTGCGCTGCGGGCCATCAGGTACACGCCGGCGGTCACCATGGTGGCGGCGTGGATCAGGGCGGAGACGGGTGTGGGGCCCTCCATCGCGTCGGGCAGCCACATGTAGAGGGGGATCTGGGCCGACTTCCCCGCCGCACCGAGGAAGAGCATGACGCCGAGCCCGGTGGCGGTCGCCCCCGCAATGGCCCCGGCGTGCCCGGCCATGAGCGGCGTCAGGACCGCCGAGTAGTTGAACGAGTGGAAGTGCTCGAACATCAGGAACAGGGCGACCATGAACCCGATGTCGCCGATCCGGTTGGTGACGAACGCCTTCTTTGCGGCCACCGCGGCGGAGTTCCGCTCGAACCAGAACCCGACCAGGGCGTAGGAGCAGAAGCCGACGCCCTCCCACCCGACGAAGCTGAACAGGTAGTTGTCGGCCAGGACCAGCACGAGCATCGAGGTGAGGAACAGGCTCAGCAGGAAGAAGAACCGCGGGAACTCCTCGTCGTGCGCCATGTAGCCGATCGAATAGAGGACGATCAGCGAGCCCACACCGGTCACGAAGAGGCCCATCGCCACGGAAAGCGGGTCGAGCTGCAGGGCGGCGGAGACGTGCAGGCCGCCGGCGGGGATCCAGGTGAAGATGTTCTTGTCGACGACCCGGGCGTCCCCGTTGCGTCCGAGCAGGGTCAGCCAGACCACCACGGTGGCGATGAACGCGCCGATCGAGCAGCCGGTGGCGATCCACCCGGAGAGCGGCTTGCCGATGCGCTTCCCGCCGGCGAAGAGGACCAGCGCGGCGAGCAGGGGAAGGGCGACGATCACATAGGCAGCGTCCACGCCTATCCCTTCAGCGAATGGAGGTCGTCAGCCGTCGCCGCCGCCCGGCGCCGGAAGATCGAGACGATGATGCCGAGCCCGACCACGACCTCGGCCGCCGCCACCACGAGCACGAAGAACACGGTGGACTGCCCCGCGATGTCGTTGAGCATGCGGGCGAAGGTGACGAAGCTCAGGTTGGCGGCGTTGAGCATCAGCTCGACGCACATGAACATGATCAGCACGTTCCGCCGGATCAGGAGCCCCACCGCGCCGACCCCGAACAGCACGGCGGCAAGCGTCAGGTACCACGCACCCGGAACACCCATCAGGACCTCACCTCGTGCTCAGCCATCTCCTCGGGACCCAACAACTCGGTCTGCTCCTCCCGGGTCATCTCGGCGGCGACCCGGTCCCGCTGGCGGGCCAGGACGACGGTCGCCACCACCGCGATGACGAGCAGGGCCGCCGTCATTTCGAACGGCAGCAGGTAGCGGGTGTACACCGACTGCCCGAGGTTCTGGATGTTGTCCGCACCCGCCTGGTGCAGGGCCCCGGAGACCGACATCGCCCCGCTCGTCCAGTCCGCGGTGCGGGAGACCACCAGGATCTCGATCAGGGTCACGACGCCGAGCACGATGGCGACCGGTCTCTGCGCACGGAACGGCTCCCTGGCCGAGGTCTCCTTGCGGTCCACGCCGAGGAACATGATCACGAACAGGAACAGGATGATGACGGCCCCGGCGTAGACGATGATCTGCACCGCGGCCAGGAAGTCCGACTGCTCGTCGACGAACTCGATGGCCACCCCGAAGAGGGTGAGTACCAGCATCAGGGCCGCGTGCACGGGGTTGCGGGTGAGGATCACCCCGAACGCGCCCCCGAGGATGAAAACCGCCCCGACGGCGAACACGGCCCAGGCCGATGCGTGCCCCAGCTGCCGGGCGGAGACCGCCGGGTTGGCTAAGACGTGGGCATTGGCCAGCACGGAATGAACCAGGAGAGCAGCCGGGATCATTCGGGCTTCTCCGAACCGGACGGGGGCGTCCGCCGGCGGAGGGGCCCGGCCGCCCACGCGGGGAAGTTCTCCCCGCCGCCACCGGGTGCTTCGGGTGCATCCGAGCGGCGGGGGGCGGTGGTGTCGACCCCGACGGCGCCGAGGGCGTTGGCGTTGATCTCGCGGACGGACCGGTCCGTCTCGGCGGTCACCTCGGCCGACCGCGGGTCCGACTGACCCGGCTGGGCGGGGCGCACGCCGTAGCCGAGCTCACCCGACCACAGCGCCTTGCCCTCCATGGCCGCCGCCCCTCCCGGCGAGGTGGCCCGCATCCAGGCGGAGGTGTTCTGGGCGTCCCCCTCCTTCCAGTCCTCCCACGGAAGCTGCTGCGGGTTCCCGTCGTCGTCGACCAGGAGCTCGGCCTTGGTGTAGATGGCGTCCTCGCGGTTCGAGAACGAGAACTCGAACAGCTTCGACTCGGTGATCGCCTCCGTCGGACAGGCCTCCACGCACATGTCGCAGTGGATGCAGCGCAGGAAGTTGATCTCGTAGACGAACCCGTAGCGCTCGCCGGGCGAGATCGGGTCGTCTGGCGGGTTGTCGGCGCCGCGGACGTAGATGCAGCGGGCGGGGCAGACCCCGGCGCACAGTTCGCACCCGATGCACTTCTCCATCCCGTCCTCGTAGCGGTTGAGGACGTGGCGGCCGTGGAAGCGCTCCGGCTTGGGACGCTTCACCTCCGGGTACTGGACGGTGACCTTCGGCTTGAAGGGGAGCTTGCCGGTGACGACAAAGCC